>NZ_CEXFHW010000159.1:0-9016 GCF_982640115.1 Quisquiliibacterium sp.
GTGGCCAGTTCGACCAGCGGGAACTGGATGGCCTGGTTCTCTGCGAGCGCCTTGCCGAAGGGCTTGCGCTCGCGGGCGTAGCGCACGCTCTCGTTCACGCAGTAGGTGGCCGCGCCCAGCGAGCTGGCCGCCTGACGGATGCGGTTCTCATGCACGAAGTGCTGGGCGATCGCCAGACCGCGGCCCATCTGGCCGAGCACCACGGTCTCGGGCACCCAGACATGGGTGAAGCTCACCCGCGGGTGGTCGGTGGGCATGTTGAAGGTCCAGAGATACTCCTCGATCTTCACGCCGGGGGTGTCGGCCGGCACCAGGAAGCAGGTGATGCCGGTGGCATCGCCGTCGTTGCCGCTGGTGCGCGCGAACACCGCGCAATGGGAGGCCACATGCATGCCGGTGGTCCACATCTTCTCGCCGTCGATGCGCCAGCCGGCCACGCCGTTGCGGGTCTCGGGCACCGCGCGGGTCTCCATGTGCGTGGCATCGGAGCCGTGGTTCGGCTCGGTCAGGCCGAAGGTGATGCGGCGGGTGCCGTCGAGCGTGCCCGAGATGAACTCGGCCTGCTGGGCCGGCGTGCCGAAGTCGCGGAAGATCAGCACGAAGGGGTAGTTGGCAACGATGGAGTGCTCGTTCTGCAGGTCGTTGTGCAGGCCCAGCCCCTTGGCGGCGAAGTGCTCGCGGATGACCGCCATCCAGAAGTTGCTGCCGTCACGTCCGCCGTACTCGGCGGGCAGGGCAAAGCGCAGGTACCCCGCGCGATCGGCGCGACGCTTGGCCTCCTTGAGCAGGTCTTCCCACTCGTGGCGCGGCAGACCGCCGTTGTCGAAGTCGGTGCGCGCCCATTCCCGGCGGTGGTCGAAGAAGCGCTCGTTGTCGTCCTGCGCCTGCAAGGGCTTGATCTCGCGATCGATGAAGGCATCGAGCTCGGCGAGATAGTCGACAAGATCTTGCGGAAGGTTGAAATCCATGAGGTCTCCAGGTGGATGGCCGCGTCCGGACAGTCAGGACGACGGCAGGATGGGATGCTCCTGCGCGAAGAAGATCGGGGAGCGGGAAAGATCGATGAACTGGCGCTCGTCCTCGAGCAGGATGCGGCCGGCCTCACGGGCCTGCGGGCCGCGCGCGGCGAGGCACTGCTCGAGGCTGTCGAACCAGAGCTCGGCCACGCCGTCATAACCGCCGGGCGAGCCGCGCGCACCGGCCAGCCCGGCGGCCGCCGAGTCATCGAGGGCGTGGCTCTGCACATAGCGGCGGATGCCGAGCGCGGGTGCGTGGCTGGCCACGAGCGGCGCGTGCACATCGCGCCAGCGGGTCTGGAACTGCTCGCGGGTGAGATGCGGCAGACGGTGCAGGCAGAAGACGATCTTGATCATGATGACGCGGCATTTTCCGCCAGGCGCCGGCGCCGGGCCAGCCGGGCGGCGAGCCGGCAGTCCGATACCTGCCGGAATGCCGCGGCGCGGGCGGCCTGCGCGGCCTGCCGGCCGGCCGCCGAACCGATGGCGTGCGCTGGCTGCCGGCGCTAGACCCGCTCCAGCCAGATGCTGCCGCCGGGGTTGCGCAGGCACAGCGGCATGCGCTCGCGGAAGAAGTCTGCGTGGAAGTGCTCCATGAAGGTGTTCATCAGCACCACACGCCAGGCCTGGTTGTACTGAAGGAAGGCCCTCAGCAGGTAGAGCTCGTTCCAGGCCCGACCGCCGAACACCCACTCGCGCGGGTACTCGAAGGGGTGGAACACATCATGGACATGCACATGCACGCCCGGCGCGAGCACCGGCAACACCTCGAAGAACAGCCGGTTCACATCGCTGCCGGTGCGCGCCACATGGGTGGAGTCGATGAACAGCACGTCGCCGCGCTGCAGCTGCGCGAACACCGCCAGATCGACATCCTGCAGGCGTTGCCGCAGCAGGGTGATGCGCTCGCGATCGCCGGGCCGCAGCAGCGATTCCAGCAGCGCCGGATAGGGCTCGATGCAGGTCAGCTCGAGCTGCCCGTCGAGAAAGCGATCGCGGGTGTCGAGCACCACGCAGGTGGAGTGGCCGCTGCCGACCTCGACGAGACGCTGCGGCCGCAGGTGGCGCAGCATGCAGTAGAGCAGGATGGCATCCGAGTACGAGTACGCCGGGTTGTCGAAGCGATAGCGGTTGCCCGGCACCGCCTCGTGGGTGAAGGGCATCTCGGCGTAGAAGCCCGCAAAGCTCTCGAGCAGGGCGAGCTGAGCCGACTCGCGCAGGTCGATGCCCGGGATCTCGCGCGGCATCGGCCCGAAAAGGCGGGCCTCGTCGCGACGCAGTTCGGCCTGCGAAGGGATTGGCGAGTAGAAGTGTCCGGCCGGCACGAAGCCGGCGTCCCGGATCAGACGATCGCGTTCATCGATGAGCTCGCGCACCGGCGGCAGCCGGCGCGCCACGGACTTCAGCCAGTGCTTCATCGCGCGCCTGCCGACGCCGCCGTGGCGAGCGGGTCCGATGCCGCGGCCTGCGCCGTGGGGCCGCCGGCGGCCATCTGGTCGATCCAGGCGAGCTGGCGGGGCAGGCACACCCGCTGAAGATCATAGGTCTCGCACGCGAATGCCCTCGCCTGTGCACCCAGACGCCGGCGCTGGTCGGGGTCGTCCAGCAGGCCGCAGACCTCGTCGACCAGGGCAGCGCCGTCGAAGAAATCGACCAGCCGGCCGGTGTCGCCATGACGGATCGCCTCGCGCAGCGGCTCGGTGTCGCTCGCGACGATCGCACAGCCCACGCTCATGGCCTCGAGCAGGCTCCAGGAGAGCACGAACGGATAGGTGAGATAGACATGCACCGTGGACAGCTGCAGCAGCGCCACGAAGTGGCCGTAGGGCAGGTTGCCCAGGAAGTGCACCCGCGACCAGTCGGCCTCGGTGATGCGCGGCCTGACCTCGGCCACGAGCAGGTCCTTCCAGCTGCCGCCGCCGCTCGGGCGGGCGCCGTAGCTCACCTCGTTGCCGCCGACGATCATCACCCGGGCCCGCGGCCGGCGCCGCAGCAGTTCGGGCAGCGCACGCATGAACACGTGATAGCCGCGATAAGGCTCGAGGTTGCGGTTGACGAAGGTGATCACCTCGTCGCGGCGGGTGAGCGGCGCGGGGCCGCTCACGGTGAGGCTCACGCCGGGCGCGGGTGCGAGCGCGGCGGTATCGATGCCGTCATGGATGACCTCGATGCGGTGCCGGAAGGGCTCCGGGAAGGTGCTGGCCTGCCACCGGGTGGGCGAGATCCCGCCGTCGGCCGCCTGCATGTGCAGCGTGCTGTTCAGGTTCTTCAGTCGCAGGCGGCCGGGGTCTCCGGCATCGGGTCGGGAGAACTCCGGATCGAAGCCGACATCGGCGCCCTGCGCCTGGTAGTGAAACTCGCAGTAGATACCCATGCGCGCCCGCGGCCAGGCGTCCTTCAGGAACAGGCCCTCGCCCCAGCCGGGATGGGCCACGATCAGGTCGGGCTCGAAGCCCTCGGCCTTGAGCGCGAGCGCTGCCCGGAAGCAGGCCTCGCCCCGGATGGTCTTGGTCTCGAAGTCGGTGAGCCAGGGATGCACCCCGGTGCCGGCCCGGCGTGCGATCGGATAGCGCACCAGCCGCACGCCCTGCCACAGGTCGCCCTCGCCCTGACGCAGCGTGAGGGCGACCACCCGATGACCGGCGGCGGCCAGCGCGGGGGCGAGGTGCTTGAACTGGGCGGGGAAGTTCTGGTGAACGAAGAGGATGTTCATGCGGGCACCATGATGCCGCAGACCGCAGGCACGAGGATTGCGCGCGGCCAATGCAGGGCTGGGGCGCCGACCCGCCGCGCCCTCGGGGCTCGAGGGCCCGGGCGCAGGCTCAGCGGTCGACGGCCCGGTCGATGGCCTTGGCGCGCAGGCTGGCTTCCTCGTTGGCCGCTCGGGCGCGGACCAGCGGATTGCCGTTGGCCGGCGCGTTCCCGGCACCGGGCGCCACGCCAGCGCCGCCCGGTTGCCCGGGCTCTGCGGCGGCTTGCGCCGCCGGCGCCGCCATGGGCATGGCTGGCACCACGCTCACCTGGGCATTGGCCATGGCCTTCTCGGTGCTGCCGCTCGGACAGGCACCGGCGGTGTAGAGCACGGATTCGCCACGGACGCACTTGCGCAGACCGCCGGGCGCGTCAGCGCCCCCGGCGGCGCTCTGGGTTGCCCCAGGGCGCGCCCCCGACACCGTGGCGGCGCCCGATCCGGTGCCGCCCGGGAGGACCGCTCCGGCCTGATCGCCGGCCTCGCCGACCAGCGCGCGTGCCTGGGCCAGCCAGCCAGACACCGGCGGAACATCACGCTGCACCCAGGCACCGACCCCGGCAGCGATCATCAGCAAGAGCAGAAACTTCGGGAGCATCGGCCAACCCCTTCGGACAAGGACCCTGCGGTCCAGTGTAGCCGGCGCGCCGGCGGAGCCTCACCGTGACACGGGGCCGCGGCGCCGGAGGGCGTCCGCATCCGGATCGGCGGCGCCCGGCTTGGCCCACAGGCGCGATCAGGTATTGCGCATCGGGCAGACACCCGGAATTAGTCTAGGACAAACACTGGACAATAACGCCAGCCCGGGTCTACCATCGACCGGTCGTCAGCCTCCCATCCGCCCACCGAAAGCCGCCCATGTCCACTGTGAAAGCCTGTCTCGCCCAGAAATCCGCCCGAGTCTTCTCGCTCGAGACCACCGCCACGGTGGTGCAGGCCCTGCAGATGATGCGCGAGCAGCGCATCCGCTCGGTGCTGGTGATCGAGGGCGGCGCGCTCAAGGGCATCGTCACCCAGGGCGATTGCGCGATCAAGGTGCTGCTGCCCGGCCGTGATGCCCGCACCGTCACGCTGGACGAGATCATGAGCCGCAACCCCCAGACCGTGAATCTGGCCGCGACCCTCGATCAGTGCATGAAGATGATGATGGCGCGCAGCATCCGCCACCTGCCGGTGCAGGACGGCAGCACGGTGGTGGGCATGGTGTCGATCGGCGACATCGTGAAGGACATCATGCAGCAGCAGGGCGACCACATCCGCTACCTCGAGACCTACATCAAGGGCCACGCGGTCGAGTATTGATGCGTCGGCCGACATCAGCCCTTCACTGACGGGAACAGCGGCGCGCGCTTCTCGCGCACCGCCGCCACCCCCTCGGCTGCATCCTCACCGAGGAAGCAGAGCATCTCCATCGCCAGCGAGCTGTCGAAGATCGGCCGGGCCATGTCGAGCCAGCCGTTGAGCGAGCGCTTGGTCAGCCGGATGGCCTGCTGACTGCCGGTTCCGAGCTTGTTGGCCACCTCCATGGCCTTGGCCATCAGGTCGGCGCGCGGCACGCACAGGCTCACCAGACCGATGCGCTCGGCCTCGCGGCCGTTGATGAAGTCGGCGGTGAGCAGGTAGTACTTGGCCTTGGCCATGCCGCACAGCAGCGGCCAGCAGATCGCGGCATGATCGCCGGCAGCCACGCCGAGCCGCACATGCCCGTCGGTGATCCGCGCCTCCTCGGCCATGATGCTGATGTCGGCGAGCAGGGCCACCGCCAGCCCCGCCCCCACGGCCACGCCGTTGATCGCCGAGATGATCGGCTTGTCGCAGGCCATCATGGTGTGGACGATCTCGCCAGCTTCCTTCATGACCATGGCCACCCGGTCCGGGTTGCCGACCATGCCGGCGATCCACTCCAGGTCGCCGCCCGCCGAGAAGGCGCGATCGCCCGCGCCGGTGACCACCGCCACCCGCACCGCCGGATCGGCATCGATCACGCCCCAGATGCGGGTGAGCTCCCAGTGCAGACGGGCATTGGTGGCATTCATGTGCTCGGCGCGGTCGAGGGTGATCAGCAGCACGCCATTGGGCCGGGTCTCGAAACGCAGGAATTCGAAGTCTTCGTATCGCATGGAGGTCGCTTTCAGGCTGGGGCGCGCGCGCGCCGGAATGCGCGCCCGGCCGCCGGCGGCGGGCGCAGCGGCATACTCTAAACGAGCCGTTTCGCGGCTGTCGCCGGCCACGGGGGCCCGGCCATCACCAGGAGATCGATCATGAATTCCAGTCTGTGCCGCCGACTCGGCATCCGGTTTCCGCTGTTCGCGTTCAGCCACTGCCGCGATGTCATCGCCGAGGTCAGCCGCGCGGGCGGCTTCGGCGTGCTGGGCATCGTCGGTCACACCCCGGAGAGCGTGAAGATCGAGCTCGACTGGCTCGACGCGCGGGTTGGCGACGCACCCTACGGCGTTGACCTGCTGGTGCCCGGCAAGCTCGACGCCAAGGAGGGCGGACTCAGCCCGGCCGAGATCGAGGCGCGCATCCCGCCCGAGCACCGGCGCCATGTCGAACGCATCCTGCGCGATCACGGCATCGACACCGCCGGCCTGTGGGACGCCGGCATCGACGCCAACTATGGCGACAACCTGCGCGAGAGCGGGGCGCGCGCGGTGCTCGAGGAGGCGCTGCGCCACGAGCGGGTGCGGCTGGTGGTCAATGCCCTGGGTGTGCCGCCGCCCTTCATGATGGCCATGGCCCGCGAACGCGGCGTGATGGTGGGCGCGCTCACCGGCGCGCGCGAGCATGCGATCAAGCATGCGCAGGCCGGCGTCGACCTGCTGGTGGCCGCAGGCGGCGAGGCCGGCGGCCACTGCGGCGATGTCGCCACCATGGTGCTGGTGCCCGAGGTGATCGAGGCGGTGAAGCCCTGGCCGGGCACCTTCGTGCTGGGCGCGGGCGGCATCGTCACCGGCCGGCAGATGGCGGCCTGCATGGCGATGGGCGCCGACGGGGTGTGGTGTGGCTCGGTGTGGCTGACCACCCGCGAGGCCGAGACCAACCCGGTGGTCAAGCAGAAGATGCTGCAGGCCGATTCGCGCCAGACCGTGCGCTCGCGCAGCCGCACCGGCAAGTACACCCGCCAGCTGCGCTCGCCCTGGACCGATGCCTGGCAGGGGCCCGGCGCGCCCGATCCGCTGCCCATGCCGCTGCAGGGCCTGGTGAGCGAGCCGGCGCTGGCGCGCATCGACAAGCTCTCGCAGGCCGGTGACCCCGGGGCGCAGGCGCTGGCCACCTACTGGGTCGGGCAGGGCGTGGGGCTGATGAACCAGCCGCTGGGCGCGCGCCAGGTGGTGCAGGACTTCATGGAGGACTTCGCCAGCGCCTGCGAACGGCTGGCCGCCTTCGGCGAGTGAGGCTGGCGCGGCGCCCGCTCAGTCGAAGGACAGCCGCCAGAGCAGATCGACCGCCGATTCGCTGCCTGTCTGGGCACGCACCGCCAGCCGGTTGGTGAGGTCGAGCTGGATGCGCAGCAGGTTCCAGACCCCGCGCAAGCCCTGCTCGTAGGTGATCACCAGCCTCGAGCTCAGGCGCTTGCCGATCGCCACCACATTCTGGCCCGCCGACCCGGGCGCGACCGTGGCGCTGCCGCCGACCTGACCGGGCACCGCACCGCCGCTCTGGAAGCCCGACAGGGTGGAGGCGGCGGTGAAGCTGTCGAGCGCCCCCGAACCGCGGATGGTCAGCACATCCAGGCCGAGCGCGCTGGCCAGACCACCGTCGTTCTGGCCGAACAGCTTGGCCGCCGCGGCCTGCAGGGCTGCGGTCTGGGCGCCGGTCTGGGCTCCGTCGGGCGCGGTGCCGAGCACCAGCCAGCTCAGCTTGTCGGCGTCACTCATCTCCGGCCGCGAGAAGAGCCGGATCTGCGGGGTGCGCACGGTGCCGGTGAGCGTGACGCCCACCTCCAGCGGCAGGTTCGGGCGCACCGCAGCCAGATCGAGCGCCGGGTTGTCGATGGCCCCGTTGAACACCACCCGGCCGCGGGAGATCTCGAGCTTCTGGCCCTGGTAGCTGTACGAGCCATCGCGCACCCGCACGGTGCCGAAGGCGCGCGGATCCTCGGGCAGGGTGCCGCGCAGGATCAGGGCACCGGTGAGCCGGGCGTCCACGCCGCTGCCGCGAACCCGCAGCTTCTCGCCGAGGTCGATGGCAAGGTCGGCATGGAGTCTGAGGCCCGGCTCTGCCGCGGTGGCGCCTGGCCGCCCGCCTCGGCCGTTGCCGGCCGGTGAGCCCATGGCCGGCGAGGCAGCGACCCCGGACGACGCGGACGAAACGATCACCAGATCGTCGGGCAGCGTGGGCGCATCGCCGCCACGCAGCTCGATCAGCCCCTCGTCGGCGCGCAGCCGCCCCTTGAGCTCGAAGCGGCCCGCCTGGCTGATCACATCCGCCTCACCCGACACCACCACCCGTTGCCCGGGGCCGAAGGGCACCGGTGCGCCCTGAGCGCGCAGGGTGAAGCGGCCGCTGCGGTCACTGGCGCGCAGTTCGCCAGCGAGGTCGATCGCGCCGGCAGCGAGCGCGCCGGGATCACGCGATGCCGGCGCCGGCGCCGATGCCGGCGCGGATGCTGGCGCCGATGCCGCTGCCGATGCCGGCGCGCGCTGCGCGGCGTCGATCGCGGCCTGGCCGGAATACAGACGCAGGCTGTCCAGACGCAGACGGTCGCCATCGAAACGGGCCTGCAGCCGCCCTGCTCCGAGCCGCCAGCCCATCGAGCGCTGCTCAAGCCGCAGCGCCTCGCCACGGACATCGCCGGTCAGACGCGGTGCACTGAGGGTGCCGGCAAGCCGGCCGTCGAGCATCAGGCGGCCATCGAGCGACCACTCCGGCCCGATCCAGCGGTTGACCACGGCGAGGGTGGGCAGGGCCATCTGCAGCGTGCCCTGCAGGGCGCCCTCGCGCAGGGTGATCGCGGCATCGCCTGCGCCCTGGATCCCGCGCGGCGGGCGCACCCGCAGGCCCAGGCTGCCGCTGAGGTCCTGACGCCCGGTGCCGGCGAGATCGGCGTCGAGCTCGAGGGCGATCTCGTCCAGGTCGACTCCCGGGGGGGCAGCAGGCCGCTCCAGGCCGAGCGCTTCAGCCACCCGGGCCACGCCGCGCAGCCGGGCTTCGCCCGCCCCGGCCCAGCGCCCCTGCGCAAGGCCGAGCTGGCGCAGGCTCAGCGTGCCGGCATCACTGTCGATGCGCGCCGCACCCACCTGCAGGG
>NZ_CEXFHW010000160.1:0-8861 GCF_982640115.1 Quisquiliibacterium sp.
GGGAAAGCCGGCGATGTAATCGGCGGCGTCTTCCGACGAGAATTCGTCGAGCATCAGGAAAGGGTCCACCCGGGCGCCCGGATGGGCGCCGATGCTGCGGCGCAGACGCACGCCGGCACCATCGGAGGTGGGTTGCGAAGGGATGACCCGCGCCAGGGGGCGGACGATGACGGGCTGCGGCTGGGATGCCGCGCGCTGCGGCTCGGCGCGCTGCGGCTCGGCGGTCTGCGGTTGGGGCTGAGTCTGGGACGGGTTCATGGTGTCTCGGGTTGGTCGGGCGATGATACCGGCGGCGCCACTTCCAGCTCGAGCGGCTCCTGCCCGGGATCGGCGGCCCCGGGCAGCCCCGGCACCGGACGGCGGCCTCGGGTGGCAAGCAGGCCGAGCTGGACCCGAAGCGCGTTGGCTTCGCCCACGGCCCTGGCCACATCGCGCTGCGAGGCAGCCAGTTCCTGACGCAGGAGCAGCATCTCCTGCCCGCTGTCGCGCAGCATCTCGGTCATCGAGGCAAAGCGGCCCTGGTTGGTCGCCAGTTCACGCGCCGCCTCCATTTCGCGGGCGAGGGTTGCCTGCAACTGGGTCTCCAGGATGCTGACCCGCTCGCGCAGCGAGGCCAGTTCGGTGCGGGTGGCTTCCTGCAGGCGCGCCGCCGTGTCGCTGGCCTCGCGGGCCTGCGCCTGCAAGGGCGACAGTTCCGCCTGGGCCAGAGCGAATGCCCGCGTCCAGAGAGTCGAGAGCAGCTCGCCTCCCAGTTCGCGAAACTCCCCGGGAAGATCCGGCTGGTCGAGTCGTACCTTCGAACGCTCGCGCAGGTCCTGCCAGAACTGGCGCAGCACCTCGGCCGGCGTGCTCATGCTCCCGCGCCGGACGAGCTGGTACAGGCGGTTCGCGGTGGGGGTGATCCCGTGCCGGAAGAACAGCAGCACGCAGACCTCGCGATAGAGTTCCCGGGTATCACGCAGACGCTCCTTGAGCGCGGCGATCTCCTGCTGCAGGCCGGGACTGTCTTCCATGGTAGGCCCCATGAGTAAGAAATTGAGTGTAATCCGTAGTATTACTTAAATCATGCGCCCAGCAAGCTCCCGGCATGTCCTTGCGCAAAGCCTCGCGCCCCTCACGCGCGTCCACCCATGAGTCCGGCGGCAGTCACTGAACTCGTGCGTCGCTTTCTCGCGCGAACGCAGGCGCGACCCGACCCGGCGCCGCCGGCCGCATTGCTCCTGCTCGGCCTGGCGAACCTCGGGAGCATGGGCAGGTTGCTGTGCGAACTCCCGGCTGAAGGGCAGGCCTTGCCCGGCGCGGAGCGGCCTGTCCGGATCGATGTGGTCGTCATCGACGCTGGCCTACCCGCAGCCGCCACCGTGCGAGAGGCCTGGGAGCCGGTCTTCCGGGCAAGTACCTCGCTGCGAGCGGCAACACCCTGGCAGGACTGGCCCAGCGCCCTGCCCGGTCTGCACAGGGTTCGGCTCGCCCCCGCGGGACAGCGTGATGCCGGCCCGCTCCGACTCACCCTCGCCGTTGGCAGTCCGGAGCGGATACTGCCGCGACTTGCGCTCGCAGCCGATCTGATCGTCTTCCATGACGATGACGCCGACGCCGGATCGGCGCTCCCGCTGTCGTTCGGGGGCGCAGCGCTCGCCCTCGCCCGGCTGCTCGCCCCGGGCGGTCGGGTGATCACCCGCGCGGATGACACCCGCCGGGAGGCGTGGCTGCGCCGCGGCGCCTGGACGCCCGACGGCGAACAGGGCTCCGATCGCCCCCCGGCGGCTCGGGGCACCCCCTGCGCCCGATGGCAGCCCTGGCAACCCGGCCGGGCACTGGGACGCGTGACGCCCGCCAGCCCCACCCCGCCCGCAGCCAACGCCAGGGAGCTCGCCGTCGTGGGCGCCGGTCTGGCCGGGCTCGCCTGCGCCGCGGTCTTCGCGTCGCGAGGCTGGCAGGTCACGCTCATCGATGCCTCACCGTTGCCGCAGCCCGGATCCGGCCAACCCCTGCTCGCCGACCATCTGCATCTCTCGCCTGATGACAACCCCACCGCCCGCCTCAGCCGGCAGGCGCTCTGGCTGTCGCGCCCCTGGCGGGCGGGCGCGCCGATCGGCCGCTTCCAGATGGCCGACACCGAGACGGTGCGTGTCGACCAGCTGCGCGCGCTGGCGGCTCTCGGCCCGGCGGCCGACACGCTCGCCATGGCGGTGAATCGCTCCGAAGCCTCCGATCTCGCCGGCGTCCAGGTGGCTCGCGGCGGACTCTGGCTGCCAGGCTGCGGGGTGAGCGCCCCAGCGGACCTGCATCGCCACTGGATCTCCGGCAACCCCGCGATCCGCGTCATCAGCGGAACCAGGGTGCACAGCCTGCACCGTGAGAACGGCCACTGGCTGCTGAGCGATGAGCGCACCAGCCCGATTGCGCGTGCGCCTGCGGTGATCCTGGCCAATGCCGCCGACGCACCCCGCCTGGCCGGCCTGGCCAGCGTCCGCTTGCAGGCACGGCAGGGTCGCGCCGTGGCGCTCGCCTCGCCCGCCCTTCGCGGTCTGCGCAGCGTGCTCGGTGGCAGCGCCTATGCCTGTCCGATGGGCGAGGACACCGCCCTGATCGGGCTGACCGATCTGCCTGCCCAGGGCCCCGACCTGTCGCGCCTCACGGGCATGCTGCCGGCGCTCGGCACCGCCGCTGCGGCCCCGCGAACCCTGCGCATCTTCGAAGGCTGGCGCCATGCCGCGCCCGATCGCCTGCCGCTGATCGGCCCCGTGCCCGACGAAACCGCCATCCGGCGCACCGCCGACGACTTCGCCCGCAATGACCGGCTGGCAATGCCCCTTCTGCCGGGGCTCTACCTGCATGCCGCGCTCGGCGCGCGCGGGCTGCTCTGGTCAACGCTCGGTGCCGAACTGCTTGCCGATCTCGTCGAGGGCTGCGCGCCCCCGCTCGAGGCCGACCTCATCCATGCGCTCGCGCCCCAGCGATTCCTGCGCCAGGCGCTGCGACGGGGCCGGCTTCGATAAACTGCCGCGGTCGGCATCCACCACAGGCCTCGTCCATGACCGAAAAGCCCATCCGCTACGACTGCAGCCGCTGCCCGGGTTACTGCTGCAGCTACCCCCGAATCGAGGTCAAGGACGCCGACCTCAAGCGTCTGGCCAGGCACTTCTCGCTCACGGTCGAGGAGGCCGGTCGCAAGTTCACCCGCTTCTATGACGACGACGGCACGCCCGAGCGCATCCTGCGCCATCGGAAAGACACGGTCTACGGGTCGATCTGCCGATTCTTCGACACGACCGAGCGCCGGTGCACGATCTACGCCGCAAGGCCCGCCGTCTGCCGCCAGTACCCGAACGGCTCGCGCTGCGGCTACTACGACTTCATCCAGTTCGAGCGCAAGCACCAGGATGACCCCGACTTCATCCCGTCGGCCTGACGCGGAGCCCTGCCCATGTCTCTCGTCCACCCGCCGGTGCTCGGCACTCCCCTGTCTGCCTCGGCCGTCAAGGTCATGCTGCTTGGCTGCGGCGAGCTCGGCAAGGAAGTGATCATCGCCCTGCAGCGCCTGGGCGTCGAGGTGATCGGCGTTGATCGCTATCCGGATGCGCCCGGCCATCAGGTGGCGCACCGTCACCATGTCATCGACATGACCGACCCGGCGGCACTGCGCGCGCTGATCGAGCGCGAGAAGCCCGACCTGGTGGTGCCCGAGATCGAAGCCATCGCCACCCCCACCCTGATGGCGCTCGAGCGCGAAACCGGGCTCACCGTGATTCCCACCGCCCGGGCGGCCTGGCTCACCATGAATCGGGAAGGCATCCGCCGGCTTGCCGCCGAGGAGCTGGCACTGCCGACCTCGCCCTATCGCTTTGCCGACAGCCTGAACGAGCTGCGCGACGCCATCGAGGGCTCGCCGGGCGTGCCCGGGGTGGGCTATCCCTGCGTGGTCAAGCCGGTGATGTCCTCGTCGGGCAAGGGTCAGTCTCGGGTTGATGATGTCGCCGGCATCGAGCCGGCCTGGGCCTACGCTGCCACCGGCGGGCGGGTCGACACCGGCCGGGTGATCGTCGAGGGCTTCATCCGCTTCGAGTACGAGATCACCCTGCTCACGGTTCGCGCCCGCGATGCCGACGGCACCATCCGCACCCACTTCTGCGAGCCGATCGGCCATCGGCAGGTGGCCGGAGACTATGTCGAGAGCTGGCAACCGCAGGCCATGCCGGCGGCCGCACTGGACCGTGCCCGCGAGATCGCCGCCCGCGTCACCGACAGCCTGGGCGGCTGTGGCCTGTTCGGGGTGGAGCTCTTCGTTGCCGGCGATCAGGTCTGGTTCTCGGAGGTCAGCCCCCGACCGCACGACACCGGCATGGTCACGATGTGCACCCAGCACCAGTCGGAGTTCGAGCTCCATGCCCGGGCCATCCTGGGCCTGCCGGTGGATGTCTCGCTGCGCAGCCCGGGCGCCAGCGCCGTGATCTACGGCGAGCTCGAAGCTCGCGGCATCGCCTTCGAGGGCGTGGCCGACGCGCTCTCGCTGCCCGGCACCGACATCCGGCTGTTCGGCAAGCCCGAGTCCTTCAGCAAGCGGCGCATGGGAGTGGCCCTGGCCAGGGCCGACGACGCCGACCGTGCCCGCGGCATTGCACGCGAGGCGGCAAGCCGGGTGCGCCCCGTGGCGCAAGGCTGATCATCGGAAGGCGGCCACGCGCGGCGGAACGCCAGGCCACCCATGAAAAACCCGGCCAGTGGCCGGGTTGCCGATGAGACACCCGGCTTGCGCCGGGCGCGCAATCATCGATCAGAAGCGGTGACGGACGCCGACACCGATGGCGGTGTCCTTCGTGGCGCCGGCGGTGTTCAGCTTGGTCTCGAAGTAGTTGGCGTAGACATCGGTCCGCTTGGACAGGAAGTAGTCGTAGCCGACGGCGAAGGTGTCGCGCTTGACGTCGGCAGCGCCGGTCAGCGTGGTCTTCACATTGCCCACCGACACCAGCACGTTGCCCGGGCCGGCCTTGATCGAGGCGCCAAGCTGATAGCCGTTGTCTTTCTTGGTGGACGCGCCAGTCTCGCCCTTGATCTGCTGATACTGGCCGGTCAGGCGGGCCATGCTCAGGTTGTAGGCAGCCGACAGCAGGGTCGCCGATTGCTTGGTGATGACCTCGGGCGTGCCACCGGCCGAGTCGATGGTCTGGTAGGCCGCGTTCAGGCTGAGCGGGCCGGTGCTGAAGTCGAGATTGCCACCGAAGGCCTTGCCGGCGTTCTTGTTGGTGGCGTTGTCGAAGCGCTCCAGACCCAGCGAGTAGAGCAGGTAGGCGCGGACCGGGCCGAACTTGCCACCGTAGGACAGCGAGTTGTTCCAGCCGGAGTCGCCCAGGAGGTAACCACGGAAGCTCTGCTGCACCGCCGGCGAGAACACGAAGGAGTCGCCGAACGGATTGTAGATGATGGTGGACAGGAAGTACGGGGTGGTCTGACGGCCGAAGGCGACGCGGCCCATGGCGTTCTCGAGACCGATGTAGGCGTTGCGGGTGAACAGCGGATCGCCAGTGGCGCCCGCACCGAAACGGCCGCCCGCGCCCACGTCCATCCGCATGAAGCTCTCGACCGCGAACACGGCCTTCAGACCGCCGCCGAGGTCCTCGGAGCCGCCGAAGCCGAAGTAGGAGGTGGACATGCCGCCAGAGTCAGCCACGGTGGCCGACGCGCCGCCGGTCTTGAGCTGGCCGACGAACATGTCGGTCAGGCCGTACAGGGAAGCATTCTGGGCATGCGCGGCCGATCCGACCGTCAGGGCCGCGATGGCAGCCGCGAGAGCGATTTTTTTCATGGGAGGATTTTCCTTGTGGAGGTTCCTGACGAGCAGGCGAGTCGTAACCTTACGGTAATGACGGAATCGACTGAAGCGCGGGGTGAGGGGATGCGGCAACGCAACAACACCTGCCGGTGTCAGTCGAGCAGAACGCACCGATGGCGAGACGATCGCGCACCGCGCAAGGGCGGGCTCACCCCGGTGGTGCGCGCTCCGGCATCACCAGCAGAGCCTCGATGACCGACTGCACCCGCAGGGCATCGGCGGCGTCGGGCAGGCCGTGCGGGCCCCCGCGCGCAAAGGCGCCCAGCGATGCGAGTTGCGCCTGGTAGGCCGCGGTCCGGGGATCGGGCTTTGCGCCATCAGGCACGGGCAACTCCTGCCAGGCGGTGCCGTCACTCTCGCTCGCCCGATACCAGTCGGTCAGCCGCAGGGCGCCGCGGTCACCGCGCAGGGTGAAGACCACCTCGTCGGGACCCCAGCCACCGGCCGCCGCGCTCACCGTGACCGGTACGCCACCACAGGCGAGCGTGGCCACCGCCGCGCATTCGCAGGCCAGCGGATCGGCCGGCCAGGTCACCGCGCCCCCCGTCAGCCGGCACTCGCCGAAGAGCTTGAGGCACAGGTACACGAAGTGCGACAGCACCTCGCGCACGAAACCGCCCTGCTCGCGCTGGCGCAGCCAGCCGGCGCTGGCCTGCCAGTCGCGCGGCCAGCGCGCGAAAAAGAGCCGGATGTCCACCGCCAGAGGCGTGCCGATCGCGCCCTCGCGAAGGCGGCGCGCAAGATGCTCGGCCGCGGGCGCGCTGGCAAAGACGAAATTCACGGCATGGGGTGTGCCCAGCTGCCGCAGTTCATCGACCAGGCGATGGGCCTCGTCGAGACGGGCCGTGAGCGGTTTCTCGCAGAAGACCCGCAGACCCTGGCGTGCCGCCATCAGCGCGTATTCGCGGTGATGCGCCGGCGGCGTGCCCACATAGGCGAGGTGCACGGCCGGATTGGCCAGCAGGCTGGCGGGGTCGGCCGCGATCGGCACCGACGGGAAATCGGCCCGCGCCCGGGCGCGGGCGGCCGGGTCGATGTCCCAGGCGCCGGCCACACGCAGGTCGGGGCGCAGCGCCGCCTGCTCGAGCATGCGTCGACCGATCACGCCCAGCCCGATCACGCCGATGCCCACCGGTGCGCCCTCGGGCACCGCGCGCGTCGTCACCCGAGGCGCGTTCATGACACCCACACCCTGGCGTTGCGGAAGAGTCGCATCCAGGGCGAGTCCTCACCCAGGGAGGGGTCCCGCCAGCTCATCTGCAGGCTGCGGAACACCCGCTCGGGATGCGGCATCAGAATGGTGGCGCGCCCGTCGTCGGAGGTGAACCCGGTCAGGCCGTCGGGCGAACCGTTGGGATTGGCCGGATAGCGGCTGGCCCGGCTGCCGTCGTGCTCGATGTAGGCCAGCGCGCCACGAGCCTGCGCACGCTGCCGGTCATCGGCAAAGACCGCCCTGCCCTCGCCATGCGCCACCACGATCGGCATGCGCGAACCCGCCATGCCGGCCAGCAGCACCGAGGGCGACTCGAGCACCTCCACCTGCACCAGGCGCGCCTCGTACTGCTCGGAGCGGTTGCGCAGGAAGCGCGGCCAGCCCTGCGCGCCCGGGATGATGTCCTTGAGCAGCGACATCATCTGGCAGCCGTTGCACACGCCCAGGCTGAAGGTGTCCGGGCGGGCGAAGAAGGCCGCGAAGGCATCGGCCAGCGCGGTGTTGAACAGGATGGAGCGGGCCCAGCCGGCACCGGCGCCCAGCACATCGCCGTACGAGAAGCCGCCGCAGGCCACCAGCCCGCGAAAGTCGTCGAGGCGGTGCCGGCCCTCGAACAGGTCGGTCATGTGGACATCATGGGCATCGAACCCGGCGCGATCAAAGGCGGCGGCCATCTCGAGGTGGCTGTTGACGCCCTGCTCGCGCAGGATGGCCACCCGCGGGCGCGCCTTGCCGATGATCACCGGCGCAGCCACGTCTTCAGCAGGATCGAAGCCCAGCTGCAGGTGCAGGCCGCGATCACTGGCGACACCGATGCGTTCGAACTCCTCGGCGACGCAGGCCGGGTCGTCGCGCAGCTCGGCAATGCGACGACTGGTCTGCGCCCAGCAGGCCTGCAGCTCGGCACGCGGCTCGCTGTAGATGCAGCGGCCGTCGCGATAGATCTCGATCGCATCGCGGGTCTGGGGCTTGCCGATCACCTGGCTGCAGGGTGAAAGGCCACGCGCGCGCAGCACACCGAGCACCGTGTCGCGCTCGGCGGCGCGCACCTGCAGCACCGCGCCGAGCTCCTCGTTGAAGAGCGCCTTGAGGGTGAGTTCGTTGCGCTGGACGGCGACCTGCTCGGGTCGGATCTTGAAATCGCCCCAGTCGGCACTGTGCGGGTCGATGGTGAGCAGGTCGATGTTCACCGCCAGGCCGCAGCGGCCGGCGAAGGCCATCTCGCACAGGGTGGCGAAGAGGCCGCCATCGGCGCGATCGTGGTACGCGAGGAGCAGCCCGCGCGAGGCGAGTTCGCCCACCGCAGCCACCAGGCGGGCGAGCAGTTCGGGGCGATCAAGGTCGGGAGCACGATCACCGAACTGGCCACTGACCAGCGCAAGCGCGCTGCCGCCAAGCCGCTGCCGGCCTTCACCGAGATCGACCAGGATGAGCGCGGTGGCCGGATCGGCCACCAGCTGCGGGGTGAGCGCGCGCCGCACATCGGCGAGCGGCGCAAAGGCGGTGATCACCAGGGAGGTGGGCGAACTGACCCGCTTCTCGGCGCCATCCTCGCGCCAGGCGGTGCGCATCGAGAGGGAATCCTTGCCCACCGGGATCGCCACCCGCAGCTCGCGGCACAGGTCTGCGGCGGCCTCCACGGCCAGGAACAGGTCGGCATCGTGGTCGGGCTCGCCGCAGGCCGCCATCCAGTTGGCCGAGAGCTTCACCCGGCTGATGTCGTCGATGCCGGCCGAGGCAAGATTGGTGATCGCCTCGCCGATCGCCATTCGCGAGGCCGCTGCCGGATCGATCACCGCCAGCGGGGTGCGCTCG
>NZ_CEXFHW010000161.1:0-8824 GCF_982640115.1 Quisquiliibacterium sp.
TTCCAAGAGCCCGGACGTGATCGCGCGGCACCCGCTGCGCTTCATGCGCTCGTCGAGCTCGAGCATGCCGCCGCAGGTGATTGCCGAGGCCGAGGCGGTGTTCGGCGCGCCGCTGGTCGAGTCCTACGGCATGACCGAGGCGGCCCACCAGATGGCAGCCAACCCGCTGCCTCCGCGCGAGCGCAAGCCCGGCTCGGTGGGCATCGCCGCCGGCCCCGAGATGGCGATCATGGATCTGGACGGCCGCCTGCTGCCCCCGGGCGAGACCGGCGAGATCGTGATCCGTGGCGAGAACGTCACCCTGGGCTACGAGAGCAACCCCAAGGCCAATGCCGAGGCCTTCACCCACGGCTGGTTCCGCACCGGCGACCAGGGCGTGATGGATGCCGAGGGCTACTTCACCATCACCGGGCGTCTCAAGGAGATCATCAACCGCGGCGGCGAGAAGGTCTCGCCGCGCGAGGTCGACGAGGTGCTGATGGACCATCCCGCGGTCGCCCAGGTGGTCACCTTCGCGATCCCGCACGACAAGCTCGGCGAGGAGGTGGGCGCCGCGGTGGTGCTGCGCGAGGGCGCAGCCCTGGCCGAGAAGGAGCTGCGCGAGTTTGCCGCCAAGCGGCTGGCCGACTTCAAGGTGCCGCGCAAGGTGGTGTTTCTGGAGGAGATCCCCAAGGGCGCCACCGGCAAGCTGCAGCGCATCGGCCTGGCGGCCAAGCTCGGCCTGGCCTGACCCGCCGCCGGCAGCGGCGGGCATGCGGGCTTGCGCTGCCCGCTGATCGTCGCGCGAGCAGCCGCTGGCACCCGCGCATCGCGCCCGCCGATCCTGGCGCGCGGGGTCAGCAGGCCGGCTGCGCCAGCAGCGCCTCGATCAGCTGCCAGTGGGCATCGGACACCGGCGTGATCGACAGCCGGTTACCCCGGCGCAGCACCAGCAGATCGGCCAGTCCGGGGTGGGCACGCAGCTCGGCCAGCGACAGCAGCCGGGTGCGGCGCAGGGCCTGCACATCACGCAGCAGCCAGCGCGGCGCGTGCACCTGCGCGGTGGGGTCATACCAGGGCGAGGCGGGGTCGAACTGGGTGGGATCGGGGCGGCACTCGGAGGCGATGCGCGCGATGCCGGCGATGCCCGGCTGCGGACAACTGGAGTGGTAGAAGAGCACCGGGTCTCCCACCTGCATGGCATCGCGCAGGAAGTTGCGCGCCTGATGGTTGCGCACGCCGGTCCAGGGCACGGTGGCGTCGGGTGCGGCGAGCGCGTCGTCGATGGAGCAGTCCGAGGGCTCGGACTTCATCAGCCAGCGGGCCATGGTGAACGCGGGTGTGCTGGTGATGGTGGAATAAGGTGCCCCGCCTGTGCCGGTAGACCGGCATCCTGAACCATGAGGCTCAGGTCGGCCGCAGCGGGCATCACATCAGGTTCATCCGACGGGGGACGAGCTCAACAGCGACGCGCCATTCGCCACGGCCTGGTACGACACATTGGTTCAAGGAATGTAAGGCCTTGTCGGACACCGCAGGGCAGCACACATTGTAGCCCCGGATGCGGCGCCCGCCGTGCCGCCGGTCAGAAGAGCGACTCCTGGCGGCGGATCTCGGCCTCGAGGGCCTCGTTCACGGCGCGCAGGCGTCGCGCGCTGTCGGGCCCGGGCGCGGCGGGCTGGCGGGCGAGGATGAGCTGCTCGGCAAGCTGCAGTGCCGCGCCGATGGCGATGCGGTCGAGGTGGGTGAGCCGGTTCTCGTCGCGCACCGTGCGCATGGTCTGGTCGACCAGCGCGGCGGCCTCGATCAGGCGGGGCTTTTCGTCGGGGCCGACCGCAAGACGGTAGTCGCGGTCGAGGATGCGCACATCGATCTGTTCCATGTCATTCCTGCGGGGCGGCATCGGGAAGCCGCCCCAGCGCGCTGCGCACCTGCGTCCTGGCTTCGTCCATGCGCTGGCGCAGGGTCTGCTGCGCGAGGCGGGCGTCCTCGAGCGCCTGGCGCAGCTGGCGGTTTTCGTCGGCGAGCCGCTGGCTGCCGGCGATCAGCTGCTGGATCTGGCCTTCCAGCCGGTCGAGTTCGGGGTCCATGCGCCGATGGTAGGCAGGGTGGTGAGGGGGGTCAAGCGCGGGCCTGCGGTAGCATCGCCCGATGGTTGAGCGCTTCTTGTGCCGCGGGCTGCGCGGCGCCTTCCTTGCGTGCGTGATGGCGGTCGCGGCGGGCCTCGCCCTGCTGTCCCTGCCTGCGGCCGCGCAGGGTACGCGGGTGGAGGCGGTGGAGGTGGCGCTGGTGGCGCGCGATGCCGCGGCGGTGGCCGGGCGGCCGCTGCAGGTGGCCCTGCGCATCCGCCACGATCCGCACTGGCACAGCTACTGGCGCAATCCCGGCGACTCCGGCCTGCCCACGCGGCTCGAGTGGCGTCTGCCGCCGGGCTGGCAGGCCGGCGAGATCCGCTGGCCGGCGCCGCAGCGGGTGCTGATCGGCCCGCTCGCCAACTTTGTCTACGAAGATGAGGTCCTGCTGCCGGTGAGCCTGAGCGTCCCGGCGCAGGCCGCCGGGCAGGTCACCCTGCAGGCTCAGGCCCATTGGCTGATGTGCCGCGATGTCTGCATCCCTGGCGAGGCCAGCCTGTCGCTGTCGCTCCCGGTGCAGGCCGCGGGCGAGCCGCCCGCCTCGCCGCACCGCGCGGCCATCGATGCCACGCTGGCCGCGCTGCCGGTGTCGCCGCTGCCGGCGCAGGCCCTGCTGGCCGAGGGGCGGCTGTCGCTGCGCCTGGCGGCCGCGGCACTCGGGCGGGCCGAGTTTTTCCCTTACGAGGAAGGCAAGCTGCAGGCGGCGGCGCCCCAGCGGCTCATGCGTCTGCCCGATGGCAGCCACCGGCTCGACATCGCGCTTGCCGAGCCCGTGCAGGGCGAGGCCTTGTCCCTCTCGACCACGCCCCGTGCGCTGGGTGTCATCCGCCTCGATGACCGGGTGAGCGAGGTGGTGGCGGTGGCCGCGAGCGGTCCCATGCCTGTTGGCGAACCGGTGAGCGAGGCGCTCGGCCGGCAGCTGCTGCCCGCGGCGGGCCGAGCGGGCGGTGGCGGGCTCATCGCGCCGAGCGGCCCGCAGGCTGCCGCAAAGTCGGCCGTTTCGGGCCCGGGTTCGCTGTGGCTTGCCTTGCTGTTCGGCGCGCTGGGCGGGCTCATCCTCAACCTCATGCCCTGCGTGTTCCCGGTGGTCGGGCTCAAGGTGATGGGTTTCGTGGGGCATGGCCCGGCGCAGGCGCGCCGGGCGGCGATCGCCTTCGCCCTTGGCGTGCTTGCCACCTTCCTCGGGCTGGCCGGACTGCTGCTGGCGCTGCGTGCGGCCGGGCAGGCGGTGGGCTGGGGCTTTCAGCTGCAGTCGCCGGTGTTCGTGGCGCTGCTCGCGCTGCTCTTCGTGCTGATCGCGCTCAATTTCGCCGGCCTGTTCGAGGTGGGCATGAGCCTCACCCGTCTGGGCGGCGTCGAAGCGGCGATCACCGCCGGCTCGCTTGCACGCCCCGGCGGCGGTCTGCCCGGGGCCTTCGGCTCGGGCGCGCTGGCGGTGCTGGTGGCCACGCCCTGCACCGCGCCCTTCATGGGCTCGGCCCTGGGCTTCACGCTCGGCGAGCCGGCGCCGGTGGTGCTGGCGGTCTTCGCGGCGATCGCCGCCGGCATGGCGCTGCCGTATCTGGTGCTGGGCTTCATGCCGGCGCTGATTGTCCGCCTGCCGCGGCCGGGTCGCTGGATGGAGAGCCTGCGTCAGTTCATGGCCTTCCCCATGCTGGCCAGCGCGGCCTGGCTGGCCTGGGTGCTCGGGCAGCAGGCGGGCATCGACGCAGTGCTCGGGCTGGCGATCGGCGCGGTGCTGCTGTCGCTGGCGGGCTGGATCGTCGGGCGCTTCGCGCAGCCGGCCGCGGCTACCCGTCGCCCGTTTTCCGTCGCCCTGGCGCTGGGCGCGGCGATTGCCGGCGTGTGGGTCACCCTGATGCCGCTGTCCCAGGGGCGGCCGGCCTCCGGTGATGAGTCCGCCGCTGGCGGCGGCGCCCCCGCGCCCGGGGCAGGCGCGCCGCAGGCTTCGGGCGCCGCCGCCCCGGCGACGGGCGCTCCCGCGGCCACCGACTGGCAGCCCTGGAGCGAAGCCCGGGTTGCCCAGGCCATCGCCCAGGGCCAGCCGGTGTTCATCGACTTCACCGCGGCCTGGTGTGTGAGCTGCCAGGCCAACAAGCGTCTGGCCCTCGAGCGCGAGTCGGTGCGCGAGGCCTTCGCGCGCGCCGGGGTGCTGCGCCTGCGCGCCGACTGGACCCGCCACGATCCGGCGATCACCGCCGCGCTGGCCCGTCATGGCCGCCATGGCGTGCCGCTCTATCTGCTGCATCGGCCCGGCCAGGCCCAGCCGCTGATCCTGCCCGAGATCCTCACCCCGGGGCTGCTGCTCGAGGCGCTGGCCGGCCTGCGCTGAACGGAATGCCGGCCCGATCGGGTCGGCGGGCGGCGCAGACCCCGGTGCTAGACTGGCTGGGCTTTCGGTGCATCGCCCGCAGTCGTCGGGCGGCGTTAAACGGGAAACAGAGGGTCCGCCCGGCGTCCAGCCGGTCAGCCCAACCTGTGCTGCCCCCGCAACGGTAAGCAGGCGCGATCGCCGCTATGGCGGTCGCGGGCGGTTCCATGCCACTGGGGTCCGGTCATGCCGGCCCTGGGAAGGCGAATCGCTCGGTCCTGCCAGCCCGGATACCGGCCGAGAGGGAGAAGGGGTTTCCCTTCATGTCGCCAACGATGCGCTGCGGTGGGCAGCGCATCCTGCGTGCCGTCCCTTTCCCCTGTCCTGGGCGGTACGCGAGGAGTCCTTCCATGCGTTTCCCATGTCTGCCGGTCCGGGCCTGCTCGAGCCTGGCCCTTCTTTGCTGCGGTCTGTCGCCCCTGGGCGCCCAGACCCTGCCCGAGGTGGTGGTCACCGCCACCCGCACCGAACGTCCGGCCCAGGAGACCCTGGTCGACCAGGTGGTGATCGATGCCGCCGAGATCGCCCGCTCGGGCGCGACCTCGCTCACCGAACTGCTGCGCGCCCGCGCCGGCGTCGAGATCTCGCAGAACGGCGGGCCGGGCGCGATCTCGGGCGTGTTCCTGCGTGGCACCAAGACCGCCCAGACCCTGGTGCTGGTCGACGGTGTGCGCATGGAGAATCCCGCCGGCGGCGGCGCCAATCTCGAGTACATGCCGTTGTCGATGATCGAGCGGGTCGAGGTCATCCGCGGTCCGGCATCGGCGCTGTACGGATCGGCGGCGATCGGCGGGGTGATCCAGATCTTCACCCGTGGTGGCACGGGCCCGTCGACCTCGGCGCTGCTGGCCTTGGGCACGCAGGGCAGCAGCCAGGGCCAGGCTGGTTTCGCGCGTGAGACCGCCGACGGCCGCGCCCGGCTCAATGCCTCGGTATCGGCCGAGCGTACCGGGGGTTTCGAGGCCACCCGACCCGGATCGCCCGATTACCAGGCCGATCGCGATGGGCACCGCCGCGTGGCCGCGAGCGTCGGACTCTCGCATCGGCTGGCCGGCGGCTGGCAGCTGAGCGCCTCGGCTCTGGCCACCGATGGCCGCACCGCCTACGACGACACCTTCTCCACACCGCAGACCGCAAAGCTGAGCTACCGCACCTCCACACTGGGGCTGGCTGCCCGCGGTCCGCTCACGGCTGGCTGGAACACCGAGCTGCGGCTCGGCCAGGGCGGCATCGACTATGCCTACCAGGCCTTCTCGTTCGCGCCGCGCACCGCGTCGGACTCGCTGCTCTGGCTGAATACGCTCTCGCTGCCGGCCGGCCGGCTGGAGATCGGCCTGGAGCATCTCGCGCAGCGCATGACGGGTGACGGCGTGAGCGTGGGCGGCAGCACCTACATCCGCTCCCGCCGCCGCACCGACGCGGGATTCGCAGCCTGGGAGCTGGTGGCCGGCGACCACCGGCTGCGGATGCAGGTGCGTCACGATCACATCGAGACCGTGGGCGCCGAGCCCACCGCCGCCATCGGCTGGGGCTGGCAGTGGCGGCCGGGGTGGCGGCTGCGGGCATCATGGGCCTCGTCGTTCCGGGCGCCTACCTTCGATGATCTCTACAGCCCCTTCGGCGCCAATCCGTCCCTGCGGCCCGAGCGGGGGCAGGGCGCCGAGATCGCGGTCGAGCATCGCGGTGCTGGCGGCGCGGGCGCCTCGCTGGTGCTCTTCGAGAACCGCATTCGTGATGCGATCGAGCTCGATGGCAGCTACCTGCCGCGCAATCTCGCCCGGGCGCGGGTGCAGGGCGCGAGCCTCTCGCTGACCCAGCCCTGGGCCGGCCTGCGCTGGCAGGCCTCGGCCACGGTGCAGGACGCCCGCGGCGAACGCGATGATGCCGTCGGCACCAGCCAGCGCCTGGCGCGACGCGCCCGCGTGTTCGGGGTGCTGGGCGCGCAGTGGCAACAGGGGCCCTGGGTCGTCGATGGCCGCTGGACCGCGCAGGGCGATCGGGTGGACACCCTCGGGCAGAAGCTCGCCGGCTACGGCATCGTCGACCTCACCGTCTCACGGCGGATCGACGCCCGCTGGGAGCTCTTCGCGCGAGCCGGCAATCTCGGTGACCGCGACTACCAGACCGCCGCGGGTTACGTGATGCCCGGTCGGACGCTGTGGGCCGGACTGCGCTTCAGCGAGCGCTGAGCCGCGCGGGGCTGGCGCTGCGCCTGCATCCTGGCTGGCGCGAGGCCTTGCCGCTGCGCCCCGGGTGGCAGGCCCGCTGGCTGGCGCGCGTGTCAGGTCTGCTGCTGGCCGTCCTGGCCGGGCCGCTCAGCGCGGCTGGCCTGACCCTCACCGACGACCGGGGCCGATCGGTGAGCCTGCCCGCGCCGCCCGCGCGCATCGTGTCGCTGGCACCGCATGCCACCGAGTGGCTGGCCGCATTCGGTGCCGCGCCGCGGCTGGTCGGACTCGATCCGCACAGCGACTACCCGCCCGTACTGCGCGGGTTGCCGAGGCTGAGCGCCTACCCGACACCCGATGTCGAGGCGATCGCGGCGCTGCGCCCCGATCTGGTGGTGCTCTGGGGCGCGGGCCTGCGCCGCAGCGCGCTCGATCGCCTCGCTGCACTCGGCATCGCCACCTTCGTGACCGAGCCGCACGGCCTGGCCGGACTGGCCGAGTCGGCGCAGCGGCTGGCGCCGGTCGCGGGTGACGCCGTGCGCGCGGCCCAGGTGCTCGGCGCCTTCCGTGCGACGCTGGCCGCGCTCGAGGCGCGGCACCGCACGGACTCCCCGCTGCCGGTGTTCATCCAGGTGGCGCAGCAGCCGCTCTTCACGATCACCGATCGCGATCCGCTCGCGCAGGCCCTGGCCCTGTGCGGCGTGCGCAATGTGTTCGCCGACGCGCCCGGACTGTCGGTCGCGGTCGGGCCGGAGGCGGTGCTGGCGCGGGCGCCACGGGTCGTGATCCGGGTGCAGGGCGGGCAGGAGACCGAGCCCTGGTCGAGGCTGGGTGTGCTGGCGCCGACCGGTCCGCTGCGGATGGTGGCGGCCGACCCGGCACTCGCGCGGCCGGGCCCGCGGCTGCCCGCCCTGCTCGCGACGGTCTGCGCCGAGATCGATGCGGTGCGTCGACCCGCTGGCCCCGTCCGGGCGCAGGGATAGAATCCGCCCCACCCGCCTCACCCGCCTCACCCGCCTCGCCCGCCGTACCGGCCATACCGGTCCTATCGCCCATACCGGCCACACGCGTCATGCTGCCTGACCTGCCCGATCGCCTGCCCGAGCTGCGCTGCCCGCCTGGCGCAAGCCTGTCGGTGCGCATGGTGGCCGAGCGCCATCACCAGCTGCAGGTGCTGCGTGGCGTGGTCCAGCCCGATGCAGTGTCGCTCGATGCCGGTGCCATGGTCACCGCCTGGCACGCCGGCGGCGTGGGCTACGCGGCCAGCGCCGATCTCTCGGCGGCGGGGCTGCAGGCCGCTGCCGATCGCGCGATTGCCTGGGCCGTCACCGTCGGCCGGCTCGGCCTGTTCGCCGGCATCACGCTGCCTCGGCCCTCGGCGCGCGCGGTGGCCTGGCGCAGCCTGGTCGAGCGCCCGCTGCCCGCCCGACCCGATCTGCTCGCCGAGCTGGTGGCCGAGTCTGCCGCGTTGCGTCGCGATGCGCGCATCGTCCACTGGGCGGCCACGCTGCGGCGCGTCGAGGGCCGCCAGCGCCTGTTTTTCGATGGCGAGCCGGTGGCCGACCAGGCCTTCGCCTTCGTCGAGCCCAACCTCGAGGCCACCGCGGCGCAGGACGGACGCAGCCAGACCCGCACCCTCGGTGGCCAGTACAACGGGTTCTGCATGCAGGGCGGCGACGAGGTGATTGCGCTGTCGGGCCTTCGCGGCGGCGGTGAGCGCATCGGCGAGGAGGCGCTGCAGCTGCTCATGGCGCCCAACTGCCCGAGCGGGCCGATGTCGCTGCTGCTCGAGCCCGACCAGATGCTGCTGCAGATCCACGAGTCGATCGGCCATCCGCTGGAGCTCGATCGCATCCTGGGCGACGAGCGCAACTTCGCGGGCACCAGCTTCGTCACGCCCGACATGTTCGGTCACTACCGCTACGGCTCGCCGCTGCTCGATGTCAGCTTCGACCCGGGCGTGCCCGGGCAGTACGCCAGCTATGGCGTCGACGACGAGGGCGAGCCGGCGCGGCCGGTGCGCCTGATCGAGCGCGGCGTGCTGATGCGCACCAATGTCTCCTGGTCGATCGACGACTCGCGCAACAAGTTCCAGTTCGGCTGCGAATGGGGCCGGCTCATCGTCGACGGCGAACTCGGCCCGGTGGTGCGCAATCCCAATTACCGCGGCGTGT
>NZ_CEXFHW010000162.1:0-8784 GCF_982640115.1 Quisquiliibacterium sp.
GCTTGGCGCGCCCGGCGGCACCGACGGCCCCGCGCTCGACGGCGTGATGCTGGGGCGCGAGGCCTACGGCAACCCCTGGCTGCTGGCCGGGGTCGATCCGGCCTTCTTTGGCGCGCCGGCGCCGTTGGCCGACCGGCACGCCGCCGCACGCCAGCTCGCCGTCCAGGTGCGTGCCCATGTGGCGGCGGGTGGACGGGTGCGCGAGGTGGTGCGGCACGCCCTGGGCCTGTTCAACGGCCTGCCCGGTGCGCGTCGTTGGCGCCGGACGCTGTCCGACGCGGCCCTGCTGGCCGGCAATGACCCCGGGCTGGTGGAGCGCGCGGCGGCCGAGGTCGTGGCCCCCGGTCACGCCGACGAGGATCAGCTCGCCAGCGTGCGTTCCAGCGCGAGCCGCCCGTCCGCGGTGGCGATGACGATCAGCACATCGCCGGGCACGATCGCCTGATCATCGCTCGGGTTGAATCGCCATCGGCCGGCGTCGCGGATGGCCACCAGCAGCCAGTGCGGCGAGCGGCCAAGCTGGCGCACGCTGAGCGCCGCGCAACCGGAGGGCACCGTCAGCTCCTCCACCTGCAAGGGGCCGTCAGCGCGCAGCAGTTCATCGGCCAGCGAGACCATCTGCGGGCGCAGCATCAGGGCCGCGATCCGTCGGCCACCCGAGAAATCGGGCGAAACGATCTCGTCGGCGCCGGCTCGCAGGGTCTTGGCGACATTGCGCGGATCATGCACCCGGGCGACCACCCGTGCCGCGGGGTTGAGCTGCTTGGCTGACAGGCTGATCACCAGGTTCTTGGCGTCGTCGCCGGTGACGGCGAACACCCCGCGGCAGTGGGCGATGCCGGCGCGCTCGAGCATCTCGTCGTCGGCGGCGTCACCCTCCAGGGTCATGGCGCCGGGGGCGCCATCGCCAAGACGGGCCAGTGCCGCCGGATCGGTGTCGACCGCCACCCAGGTTTGCCGGCCGGTCTGCAGTTCGGCCACCACATGGCCGCCGATGCGGCCGGCGCCGCAGACGATGTAATGGCCGTCGAGTTGCGCGATTCGGGCCTGCATGCGGCGTCTCCGGTAGCTGCTGTTCTGGTTGGTCTCGAGGACGAAGGCCGTGACCGTCGAGAAGAGGAAGGTCATGGTGCCGATGCCCAGCAGCGCGATCAGCATCGTGAACACCCGGCCTGCGGGGCTGGCGCCGAGATCGACCACCTCGGCATAGCCGATCGTGGCCACGGTGATGAAGGTCATGTAGAGCGCATCGATCACCGTGGTGGCCGGCCCGCCGATCAGCAGGTAACCGACCGTGCCGACCGCATGGATCAGCGCGAAGACCAGCAGCGCCGCCAGCGCGCGCCGGGAATGCTCGCTTTCGACGAAGATGGACAGCAGGGTGAGCATGGTCGCCCCGCCCGACGCTCAGTGCGCGGGGCCCGCTGCGAGTCGTCGGGCCCGGGTGTACACCAGGATGGCGCCGAAGGCGGCCAGCGCCAGCACCGCCTCGAGGATGGCCAGCCAGGCCGAGGGCGGGGCATCGCTGGTGGCGCGCACCAGGCCCTCGCAGAGATAGATCAGGATCGCCATGCTCCAGGCCTGGTAGGCCCGCAGCCGACCGGCCCGCAGCGCCGGGATGGCCAGCACCAGGGGCACCGCCTTGAGCGCGAGCAGCGAGCCGCCGGGCCGCAGGGGGGCGAGCCAGAACTCCCAGGCCATCGAGAGCACCGCCAGGGCCGCGAACGCGGCCAGCGTCACGGCGCGCGACAGGCGCAGCGCGCCAGCCTGGGCCGCAGGGGTCGCAGGGACAGACGGGGTCGCAGGGGTCGCAGGCGCTGCGGCAGTCGCGTCGGCGGCGATCGGATCGGTCATGGCCCGTATCATAGCCATGCATGGACCCCCGCCCCCCGATACCAGCCGGACGGCTGCGGCGTTTCGTCGCGCTGGTGGCCGGTCGCGTGGCGCAGCTGCAGCTCACCCAGACCGCGGCCAGCCTCGCGTTCCTGTCGGTGCTGGCGATGGTGCCGGTGTTCAGCATCGCCATCTCGCTGCTCGGGGCCTCGCCGGTGTTCGCGCGGCCGCGTGACGCGCTGCTGCAGTTCCTGTCGGCCACGCTGTTCCTGCCGGGTTTCTCGGAGCTGGTGGTGCGTTACCTCAACCAGTTCGCCTCCAAGGCCGGACAGCTTTCGCTGATCGGCGGTCTGTTCTTCTTCGCCACCGCGTTCACCGCGCTGCTCACCGTCGATCGCACGCTGAACCGGATCTGGCAGGTGCGCCGGCCTCGACCGCTGGCGCGCCGGCTCACCCTCTACTGGACCTTCCTCACCCTGGGGCCGCTGCTGCTGGCGCTCACGCTGCTGGCCAACGGCCTGCTGCTGGCACAGCTGTTCGAGAAAGCCGGCCCGCTGGCGGTGCAGCGGGCCTGGCTGTCGACACTGCCCTGGATCGCCTCGACCATGGTGCTCACGCTGCTCTACCGGCTGGTGCCCAATGCGCCGGTGCGCTGGCGCGATGCGCTGCTCGGCGGCCTCGTCGGCGCGGCGGCGCTCGAGGGCCTGAAGCAGGCGCTGGCCTTCCAGGCCGTCAAGCTGCCCACCTACACCGTGGTGTATGGCGCCTTCGCGGCGCTGCCGCTGATTCTGCTCTGGCTGTTCAGCGTCTGGCTGGCGGTGCTCGCGGCAGCGGTGGTGGTGGCCTGCCTGCCGGCCTGGTCCCACGGTGTGCTGCCGCCCGCGCCGCACGGACCTGCCGCCCGCTATGCCCGCGGGCGCGGTGTGCTGCTGGCGCTGCTGGCGGCGCAGCGGCGAGGCGAGGCCGCGCTGCAGGCCGGCTCGTTGCGCACCCTCTTCGACCAGGATGCCGAGGCTGCCGACGAGACCGCCGCGCTGCTGGCCGGGCTGGGCTATCTGCGGCGACACTGGCTCCTCGGCCGGGATGGCGCTGACGGCGATCCGGCGGCCGACGAGCCCGTCTGGCAGGAGTGGTGGCTGCTCGCGCCGCAGGCCGGTGCGCTCTGTCTGCGCGAGCTGTTCGAGCACTGCTGGCACGGCGACGAGTCCGATCGGGCCGTCTCGGCCGGTGCGCCGGGAGCCAGGGCCCGCCTGCTGGCGCTGGCCGAACTCGACTGCCGACTGGATGCGCTGCCCGGCTGAGACTCAGTCGGGCAGACCGGGCAGGAAGCTGCGCAGGGCGCCGAGCAGGCCTTCGGGCTGCTCGGCCATGATGCTGTGGCCGCAGCGCGGCAGGGTGACGGTGCGGCTGCCCGCCAGCGCCTGCGCAAGAGCGCGGGCTGCCTTCGGCGGGGTCATCTGGTCGGCTTCGCCGAGCACCAGCAGCGCCGGGCAGCGCGCCGCCGCGGCCTGCGCGAGACCCGCGTCATAGGCATTGCAGGCCTGGAAGTCGTTGAGCAGCACGCCCGGGCGCTGTCGCTCCATCAGCCGGCGGGTCTCGTTGAACACGCTGAAGCCCGGGCCGGGATTGCCCGGCCGGTGGGTGACCCCCGAGAACGACCACTGGTTGATCATGTCGAAGGCCTTCGGTTCGTCGTCGCGGGCCGCCTGCAGCAGCGCATCGGAGACCTTCATGGGGAAGGCGGTGCCCACCAGCGCGATGGCCCGCACCGCCGCCGGCGTGGCCCCTGCGGCATGCAGCGCGATCAGCGAGCCCATGCTGTGGCCGACCAGCACCGCGCGCTCAGCGCCGGCCCGGGCATTGGCCCGGGTGACCCAGTCGGCGATTGCGGCGATGCTGGCAAGCGGCGCGCCGGCGCTGCGGCCGTGGCCGGGCAGATCCCAGGCGAGCACACCGTAGCCATGGTGCGCGAGGTAGCGTGACTGCAGGATCCACACGCTGTGATCATGCTGCGCGCCATGGATGAAGCACACCGTGGGCAGGGCCGGGTTGAAGGCCCGGCCGCCGGTGTAGGCGTAGGCCTCGTGGCCGTCGAGCGAGATGCGCATGATCAGCCTTTCTCGGCGGCCCGAAAGGCCCGCTTGAGGTCGGCGATCAGGTCGGCGGGGTCTTCCAGGCCGATGGACACCCGCAGGGTGCCCTCGCCGATGCCGGCGGCTGCCAGCACTGCCGAGTCCATGCGGAAGTGGGTGGTGGAGGCGGGATGGATGACCAGCGAACGGGCGTCGCCCACATTGGCCAGGTGCGAGAACACCTGCAGCGCCTCGACGAAGCGTCGGCCCGCGGCACGATCGCCCTTGAGCTCGAAACTGAACACTGCGCCGGCGCCGCGCGGCAGCAGGCGCTGCGCGAGGGCATGGTCGGGATGCGAGGCCAGGCCCGGGTGCGAGACACGGGTGACCAGGGGATGGGCTTCGAGGAAGCGCGCGACCGCGAGCGCGTTGGCCACATGGCGATCCATGCGCAGCGACAGGGTCTCGATGCCCTGCAGGATCTGGAAGGCGTTCATCGGGCTCATGCAGGCGCCGAAATCGCGCAGGCCCTCGCGCCGCGCGCGCAGCAGGAAGGGCGCCACCGTGGACTCCTCGGCGAAGACCATGCCGTGGAAGCCGGCATAGGGTTCGGTGAGCTCGGGGAAGCGGCCGCTGGCATGCCAGTCGAAGCGGCCGGAGTCGACCAGCAGGCCACCGACCACCGTGCCGTGTCCGCACAGGAACTTGGTGGCGGAATGGCAGATCAGGTCGGCGCCGTGCTCGAAGGGCCGCATCAGCCAGGGGGTTGTGAAGGTGGCGTCGACCAGCAGAGGTACGCCGTGCCCGTGGGCGATGGCCGAGATGGCCGGGATGTCGAGCACATCGAGCCCGGGGTTGCCGAGGGTTTCGCCGAACAGCAGCCGGGTGTTCGGCCGCAGCGCTGCCTGCCAGGCCGCGGGCTCGCGGGGATCAACGAAGGTGGTCTCGATGCCGAAGCGCGCCAGGGTGTAGTGCAGCAGGTTGTGCGAGCCGCCGTAGAGCGCCCGCGAGGCCACGATGTGCGAGCCGGCGCCGGCCAGCGTGGCGATGGCGAGGTGCAGCGCCGCCTGGCCGCTGGCGGTGGCGATCGCGCCCACGCCACCCTCCAGGGCTGCGATGCGTTCCTCGAGCACCGCCACCGTGGGGTTGCTGATGCGCGAGTAGACATGGCCACCCTGCTCCATGTTGAAGAGCGCCGCTGCCTGATCGGAGTCCTTGAAGACGAAGGCGGTGGACAGGTAGATGGGCGTGGCCCGGGCGCCATGGTCGCTGTCGGGCAGGGCGCCGGCATGCAGCGACAGGGTGTCGAAACCGTGATAGTCGCGTTGGCTCATCGGTCGATGCTAGCACGCGTGTCGGGCACCGCCGGCGTGTGCTTGGGAATCCGGCCGCGGCCGGCGACAATGGCGACTGCGCCCGCGAATCCGACCGTTTCCCACGCCTGATGCAAGACAAGCCCCAGTTCCGGGTCGGCACCGCCGGCCTCGATCCGCGCGACTGCCGGCTGATCGAGATCGTCTTCCGGCACAGCCAGTACAACCGGTTCCTCTATCGGCTGGTGGCCACGCCGCAGCCCGACGGGCTCGACCTGCTCATCATCGGCGCGGCCGATCCAGCCGGACAGCACACCCTGGCGCAGCTGCGGGCCGGCGGCAGGCGCTTGCCGGCGGTGGCCGTGGTGCCCCGGGGCGCGCCGGTGCCCCCGCCGCCGCTCGTGGCCATCGCGCTCGATCGCCTCACCTTGCAGCTGCTGCCGGTGCTCAACCGGCTGGTCGAGACCGAAGGGCTTGCATCGCCCCGTCAGGCCTCGGCTGACGCTGCCGCTCCGGCCACGCGCTCGGGCCCGGCGGCGGGGGCGGCGGGGGCGGCGGGCGCGGCCCCGGCGGGCGCGGCCCCGGCGGGCGCAGCCGGGTCGGCTGCCGCTTCCATGGGCGCCGCGGGTGCTGCCTCACCGCTGCCAGGCGCGGCGGGCGCGCCCTCCAACCTCGTGGCCTTCCCGATCAACGCGGTCGATCCGCCGATCTCGCAGCGGCTGCGGGTGCTGGTGGTCGATGACAGCCCCACCGTGCGCCGCCAGCTCACCGTGGCCTTCGACCGCATGGGCATCGTCAGCGAGGTGGTCGATTCGGCGGCGGCTGCGCTCGAGAAGCTTCGCGAGCAGCACTTCGACCTCGCCCTGCTCGATGTGGTCATGCCCGACATGGATGGCTACCGACTCACACGCGAGATCCGGCGCAACCGCACCTGGCGGCAGATGCCGGTGATCATCCTCACCAGCCGCTCCTCGCCCTTCGATCTTGCCCGCGGTGCGCTGGCCGGTTGCGACACCTACCTCACCAAGCCGGTGCCGTACCGCGCCCTCGAGGCGGCGGTCATCAAGCAGCTGCGCCGCTCCCTGGCCATCGACGATCTCACCGGGCTGATGCGCACAGGCTCCCATCCGGTGGCGCCGGGTGCGCCGGCGGCGGGCGCGGCAGCGGCCCCCCCCGCGGCAGCGCCAGCCGTCGCGCCGGCGTCTGGCGTGCTGTCGCGCCTCTTCCGGCGCTGAGCATGCCCGCCGGCCATCCCGACCAGCCCGCCGCGGCGCCGCGCACCCACCGCGCGCTGGTGGTCGACGATGTCGCCCACGACCGCCGCCGCATGCTGGCCATCCTCGAGCGGGCCGGCTGGCGGGTGCGCACTGCCCGCGACGGGCTTGCCGCGATCGAGGCGGCGCGCCGCCACCGCCCGGACATCATCCTGCTCGATATCGTCATGCCCGGCATGGACGGCTTCGAGGCCTGCCGGCGTCTGGCCGCTGACCCGCGCACCCGCGCCATCCCGGTGGTGTTCGTCTCATCCAAGGCCGAGCGGGCCGACCATCTCTGGGCCCGCATGCAGGGCGGGCGCGATCTGGTCGCCAAGCCCTTCACCGCCGAGGGCCTGCTGGCGGCGGTGAGCCGGCACGCGCCCGCCGTCGGCGGCGCGCAGGCCTGAGCCCGCCATGGCCGACGCCGCCTTTGCCGGACCGCTGTTCGGTGCCCGCATCGGCGGGGTGTCGGTGGTGCTGCCCTCGGGCCTGCCGCTGGTCTACCTTGCCGATGTGCTCGTCCACCCGCTGGCGGGCGCCGCGCCCAGGGTCTGCGGCCTGATGCAGATGCAGGGCCTGCCGCTGGTGGTGCTCGACCCCGCCGGTGCGCCTTCGCCGCCGGTCGCGCGCCGGATGGCCGTGCTGGTGGTGGGCGAGCCGGGGGAGGGCGCGGCATTGCGGGTCGAGGAGCCGCCGTCGCCGATCGCGGTCGCCGAGCCGCGGCCGCAGGCCATCCGTCCCGACTGTGTGTTCGCCGCCGCGCTCGAGCGGCCGGTGGCCGACGCGCTCGACCCGGACCGGACCTGGTGGCATGTCGTGCCCGCGCGGCTGTTCGGGCTGCTTGCCACCGCGGCCGAGACGGGAGCCGACGGATGGCCGACATGACCGGATCCGGCCAGGACTCCCGGTTGCCGGTGCGCCGGCGCTGGCTGCCGGTCGCGGCGCTGCTCGGTCCGCTGGTCTGCCTGCTCGTTGGTGTGTGGCTGCGGGCCGGCATGGCGCGGCCGGTGCCTCGCGAGTTCGATGCCCTGCTGCTGGTGCTGGCCCTGGCCGCGGCGGTGGCGGTGGCGGTCCTGCTCGGCCTGTGGCTGTCGCGCCCTGTCGAGTCGCGTGACGATGACCCGGCGCCCGTCGCTGGCGCCCCGGCGGGCGCGCCGGGGCGGGCCGGCGGCGAACTCGAGGATCTGAACGATTCCGTCATCGAGATCATGCAGGCGGTGGGCACCATCGCCACCTCCAAGGACCTGACCATCCGGGTGCCGATCACCGAGAACGTCACCGGAGCGATCGCCGACGCGCTCAACCTGCTCACCGAGGAGACCCGTCGGGTGCTGCTCAACGTGCGCTCGGTGTCGCGGCTGGTGGCCGAGACCACGCTCGCGGTCAAGGGCCAGTCCGACAGCGCGGGCAAGGCCGCCGCACGCGAACAGCGCGAGGTGGCGATGGCCGCGCAGGAGCTGGCCGCCGCGGCCGCTGCGCTCGACACCATCGCCGCGCGCTCGCTCGCCGGCAATCAGGCGGCGGAGCGCGCGGTGCAGGCCACCGAGCAGGCCATGGCGGCGGTTGCCGAGACCGCCAGCGGCGTGGGCCGTACCCGCGAACTCATCCGAGAGACCGAGAAGCGCATCAAGCGGCTGGGCGAGCGCTCCCAGGAGATCGGCCAGGTGGTGGGCATCATCCAGGGCATCGCCGAACGCACCGGCATCCTGGCGCTCAATGCCTCGATGCACGCCGCCGCTGCCGGCGAGGCGGGCCGCAGCTTCGCGGTGGTGGCCGACGAGGTCCGACGCCTGTCGGAGTCGGCGCGCGAGTCCACGCTGCAGATCGGCCGACTCGTCAACGCGATCCGCACCGAGACCCACGACACGGTCATCGCCATGAACCATGCGATCGCCCAGGTGGTCGAGATCAGCCAGCTGGCCGAGGCCTCAGGCCGCGAGATGGGCCGCAGCCAGGCGCAGACCGGTGCGCTCGCCGCCGATGTCCGCGACATCGCCCGCACCGCGCAGGAGCAGGCCCGGGCGGGCGCCGCGCTGCAGGAGCGGGCCCGCATCATCCAGGAAGCCAGCGCCGAGACCGCCCGTCAACTCTCGCTGCAGGCGGCCGAGACCCGTCGGCTGGTCGACAGCGCCCGCGCGCTGCTCGACGAGGTCGGCGTGTTCCGCCTCGGGGACAGCTGAGCCCATGGCCGACCGCAGTCCAGGCGCCGGGGCCTTCGAGCGGCTGAACCAGGCCGCCGCTGCGCTGCTCGATCCGCTGGTCGATCCCCGGCTGGCCGAGCAGCCGGTGCTGCAGGCGCGCCGGCTGGGC
>NZ_CEXFHW010000163.1:0-8773 GCF_982640115.1 Quisquiliibacterium sp.
CCACCCCCGAGGCGCTGGGCAGGCATCTGGCGGCCGAAGTCGCACGCTGGGGCCCGATCATCCGCAAGGCGGGCGTGTACGCCGACTGACCGTGGCCGTACCCATGCGCGCGCTGCTGCAGGAGGCCTTCCACGCCGCGGTGGCCGCAGCCGATCCACTGCGGATGCTGGCCGCGCACCTGCCCTCGCCGGCAGAGATCGCCGCCCGCACCGCCGCCGGCGGCCGCACCGTGGCCGTGGGCGCGGGCAAGGCCGCCGCATCCATGGCGCTGGCCCTCGAGCGGCACTGGCCCGAGGATGCGCCGCTGTCCGGTCTGGTGGTCACCCGCTATGCCCACGGGCTGCCCTGCCGGCGCATCACCGTGCGCGAGGCCGGCCATCCCATGCCCGATGCCGCCGGCGAGCAGGCTGCCGAGCAGATCGCGGCGCTCGCCGCCTCGCTCGGGCCGCAGGACCTGCTGGTGGCGCTGGTTTCGGGCGGTGGTTCGAGCCTGCTCAGCCTGCCGGCCGAGGGCGTGCCCATGACCGAGCTGCGCCAGGTCACCGGCGCGCTGCTGGCCAGCGGCGCGCCCATCCAGGAGATGAACATCGTGCGCAAGCACCTGTCGCGCATCCAGGGTGGGCGGCTCGCGCAGCTCACCGCGGCGCAGGTGCTGGCGCTGGTGGTGTCCGATGTGGCCGGCGACGATCTCTCGGCGATCGCCTCGGGGCCGTGCGCGCCCGATCCCAGCCGCTATGCCGATGCGCTCGATGTGCTGCGGCGCTGGGAGGTGACCGCGCCCCCCGCGGTGGCCGCGCACCTGCAGCGTGGTCTGGCCGGCGAGATCCCCGAAACCCCCAAGCCCGGCGAACCGGTATTCGCGCGGGTGAGTCATCGGCTGGTGGCCACTGCCCGCGGCTCGCTGCTCGCGGCGGCGCGGGTGTTCGAGGCGGCCGGCATCCGCCCGGTGGTGCTGGGCGACACCATCACCGGCGAGGCCCGCGATGTGGCCCAGGTGATGGGCGCGATCGCCCGCGAGATCGCCGCCCATGATTCGCCCTTCGCGCGGCCGGTGGCGCTGCTCTCCGGCGGGGAGTGCACGGTCACGGTCCGCGGCACGGGGCGCGGCGGCCGCTGCACCGAGTTCCTGCTGGCGCTCGCCCGCGAGCTGCAGGGCGTGCCCGGGGCCTGGGCGCTGGCCGCCGACACCGATGGCATCGACGGGGTCGAGGACAATGCCGGTGCGCTGCTTGCACCCGACACCCTGACCCGCGCGGCCGCGCTCGGCCTCGATGCCCGCCGCCGGCTCGACGACAACGACGGACACGGCTTCTTCTCGGCGCTGGGCGACCTGGTGATCACCGGTCCCACGCGCACCAATGTCAACGACTTCCGGGCCATCGTGCTCCTGCCATGACCAGCACCCTCACCCTGCGCCGCCCCGACGACTGGCATCTGCATCTGCGCGACGGCGATGCCCTGCGCGCGGTGGTTGCCGCCAGCGCGCGGCAGTTCGCCCGCGCCATCGTGATGCCCAACCTCAAGCCGCCGGTGACCACGCCGGCCGCGGCGCGGGCGTATCACGGCCGCATCCTGCAGGCGCTGGCGCAGGCCCGTGCCGCCGGCGAGATCGACGCGCTGGCCGCGGCCGAGTTCCAGCCGCTGATGACCCTCTATCTCACCGACAACACGCCCGTCGCCGACATCGTGCAGGCGCACGCCGAGGGCCTGGTGAAGGGGGTCAAGCTCTACCCGGCGGGCGCCACCACGAATGCCGATGCCGGGGTGACCGACATCGCCCGGGTGCGCGGCGCGCTCGAGGCGATGCAGCGCTGCGGTCTGCCGCTGCTGGTGCATGGCGAGGTGACCGATGCCGACATCGACCTCTTCGACCGCGAGCGGGTGTTCATCGACCGCGTGCTGCTGCCGATGCGCCGCGACTTCCCCGGCCTGAAGGTGGTGTTCGAGCACATCACCACCCGCGAGGCCGCGCAGTATGTGGCGCAGGCCGACGAGCTGACCGCGGCCACCATCACCGCCCATCACCTGCTCTACAACCGCAACGCGCTGTTCATCGGCGGGGTGCGGCCGCACTGGTACTGCCTGCCGGTGCTCAAGCGCGAACAGCATCGCCAGGCGCTCATGGCGGCGGCCACTGGCGGTCATCCGCGTTTCTTCCTGGGCACCGACAGCGCACCTCACGCCCGTCACCTCAAGGAGCATGCCTGCGGCTGCGCCGGCTGCTACACCGCGCCGCACGCGCTCGAGCTGTATGCCAGCGCCTTCGAGGCCGCCGGCGCGCTCGACCGGCTGGAGGCCTTCGCCAGCCTCAACGGGCCGGCGTTCTACGGGCTGCCGGTGAATGAGCGGACCATCACGCTGCGGCGCGAGACCTGGACCATCCCGGAGAGCCTGCCCTTCGGCGCCGATGCCATCGTGCCGCTGGCCGGTGGGGAATCGATCGGCTGGCGGCTGAGCGACTGAGCCTGGCGCGTGGGCCGTCTGCGTCGCCGGACCGCCGCATCGAGCCCGGCATGATCGAGCTGAGCGCGCCCTGGTATGGGCCGTATGCGTCGGCGCTCGCCGAACTCGCGCCGCTCGCCCGGGATGGCCACTGGGCCGACTGCCTGAACGCGCTCAATCGCCGCGCGGCGCAGGCCGACCTGCGCAACGCGCGGGGCCTGCCGGTGCGCTTCACGGCCGAGGCGCCGGCCGAGGGCATGGCCTACGAGGCCCGTATCCACCGCGACGGCCTGGTGCACACCCGGGCGGGCGAGGGCGGCTGGCACGACCTCTTCAACGCCCTGGTCTGGCTCGCATGGCCGCGCACCAAGGCGGCCCTGAATGCCTTGCAGGCCGACGAGATCGCGCGCCACGGCGTGGGCGGACGGCGCGGCGGTCTGCGTGACGCAGCCACGCTCTTTGACGAGAACGGCGTGCTGGTGACGATGCCGCCCGGCGCCTGGTGCGACGCCTGGTCGCGTCACGACTGGCCGGCGCTCTTCGTCTCAGGGCGCGCGCGCTGGCTGTCCGCGCCGCCGCTGATTCTCGGCCATGCCCTGCTCGACAAGCTGCGCGCGCCCTACAAGGCGGTGTGCGGCCATGCCTGGCTGCTCGAGGTGGGGGCGATGAGCGCCGAGGCGATCGACGCACCGGGTGCCCCGTCGGGCCCGGAGGTGCCGGCCGTCCCGCCCGCGAACCCCCGAGCCGTCCCTTCCCTGGATGCGCCGCTTGCCCCGGACCGGCTCGCGGCCCTCGATGCCCGGCTGGCCGCCGCCCTGTCGGCGGGCGCGCTCGCGTCAGGCCGTTTCCGGCCGCTGCCGGTGCTCGGCGTGCCGGGCTGGTGGCCGGCCAACCAGGACCCCGTCTTCTACGACGATGCCGCGGTGTTCCGGCCCCTGCCTCAGCGGAACGCCATCACCCCGTCGTCGAGCCGGCCGAAGCGCAGCGCGAGCAGGTCGAGCGTGTAGTTCTGGTTCAGCCGCCAGGGCTTGCGATCGCCCTGATGCGGCAGCCGCGCAAGCGCCCGCTGCACATACCCCGAGCTGAAGTCGAGGAAGGGCGCCGGCTTCACCGAGGGATCGGGGCGCGGCATGAACACCGACTGGCCCTGTGCCTGCAGGTGGCGCAGCAGCCGGCAGGCGTACTCCGCGGTCAGGTCGGCCTTCAGCGTCCAGCTCGCGTTGGTGTAGCCGAAGGTGGTGGTGAGGTTGGGGATGCCGCCGTACATCATGCCCTTGTAGACCATCAGCGAGGCGGGCTCCACCGGCACGCCATCCAGGCTCAGGCGCATGCCGCCGAGCACCGAGAGCTCCAGGCCGGTGGCGGTGACCACCACCTCGGCCGGCAGTTCGCGGCCGCCGGTCAGGCGGATGCCGTGCTCGGTGAAGCTTTCGATGGTGTCGGTCACCACCTCGGCACGATCGTGCCGGATGGCCTCGAAGAGGTCGGCATCGGGCACCAGGCACACCCGCTGATCCCAGGGGTGGTAGCGCGGCGTGAAGTGGCGCTCGGTGTCGTAGCCGGCCGGCAGCAGGGCCCGGACCATGGCGATGAGACGCCGCTTCGCGGCCTGCGGATGACGGCGGGCGACGCGGTAGAAGTACTGCTGCATCGCGATGTTCTTCAGCCGCACCAGGCGGTAGGCCCAGGTTGCGGGCAGCCAGCGCTTGAGCGCCTCGGCAATGCCGTCCACCGATGGGCGCGAGAACAGGTAGCTCGGCGAGCGCTGCAGCAGCGTGACCCGCGACGCGGTGCGCGCGAGTTCGGGCACCAGCGTGACCGCGGTGGCGCCGCTGCCGATCACCACCACCTGCCGGCCGGTGCAGTCGAGGTCGTCGGGCCAGAACTGCGGATGCACCATGCGTCCGGCGAAGCGCTCCTCGCCTGGCCAGTGCGGGCGGTGGCCCTGGTCATAGGCGTAGTAGCCGCCGCAGAAGAACACGAAGCGCGCCCGCACGGTGCGCGGCTCGGCCTCATCGGCGCGGCGTACCTGCACATGCCAGCGGCCCTCGGCGGCGCGCCAGTCGGCGGCGATCACCTGGTGGCCGTGGCGGATGAAGGGCCGGATGCCGTTCTCGTCGGCGGTTTCGGCGATGTAGTCGCGGATCGCCGACCCGCCGGCAATTGCCTCGGCTGCGCGCCAGGGCTTGAATCGGTAGCCCAGGGTGTACATGTCGGAGTCGGAGCGCACGCCGGGATAGCGGAACAGGTCCCAGGTGCCGCCGACCGTCGGGCGCGACTCGAGCAGGGCGAAGCTCATCGCCGGCAGCTCGCGGCGCAGGTGCACGGCAGCGCCCACTCCCGAGAGCCCGGCACCGACGATCAGCACATCGAGCTGCTCGTCGCCCGTCTGCGTGCAGGCCTCGCGCAGGAAGCCCGCGGCCTGCGTCACCGATCGGCGCGCCTCGGGCAGCAGGTGCAGCAGCTGCCAGACATGCGGCACATCGGGAAAGACCTCGAGGCTCACCGTGACACCCGCGGCCCGGGCCCTGGCCGCCAGCCGCAGCGCATCGTCGCGCAGCGCCTCGTCGGCACCCACATGCAGCAGGATCGGCGGCAGGCCGGCGAGTTCGCCGAGCAGCGGTGAGGCCAGCGGCTGTGCCGGATCGGCCCCCTGCAGATACGCGGCCACGAGGTGCTCGAGTTCGCCCGCAGGAAACATCGCATCGCGCTCGGCGTTGAGCACCAGCGACGCGCTCGCACCGGTGAGGTCGGTGGCCGGGGAGAAGAGCGCGGCGGCGTCGGGCAGCGCCTCGTCGGCCTGCTTCAGGGCGAGCATCAGACCCAGGGCGAGGTTGCCCCCCGCGCTGTCGCCCGCAACCAACAGCCGCCCGCCGCGGTGCGCGGCCCGCAGCCCGCGCCAGGCCGCAAGCGCGTCCTCGGGGGCGGCCGGGAAGGGATGCTCCGGCGCCAGCCGGTAGTCGGCCGCGAACACCCGGAACCCCTGGCGGGCCAGCGCGGCGGTGAGCGGACGATGGGTGCGCGGGCTGCAGCCCACGAAGCCGCCGCCGTGCAGGTAGAGCAGGGTGTGGGGCGCGTCGCCATGGGCGGGCTCCACCCACTCGCCCGCCACGCCGCCGACACTGGCCGGTGTGAACCGGACTCCGCCGGGCGCCGGCAGGGGATGGCCGAAGGCGCGTCGCACCCGCGCGATGTCGCGCATGTCGGCGAGCGCCGGACGCACCCGCAGGCGCACCAGCCGGGCGGCGATCCGGGCACGCCAGCTTGCGCGCCTCATGGCGTGGCGCCGTTCGGTCGCGGGCCGAAACCGGCGAAGGGCATGGTCCGGGAGCGCGAATGGCCGGGGCGGGCAGGGAGCAGGGCGGTCATGGCGGTATCTTGCCTGCTGAAACGCGCCCGTCCAAGCACGCCCCGATCGGGTTATCGTCCGGCTGCGCGGCCGACCGGCGCGTCTGCCGCAGGCCATGACTCATGCAACGGGACCCACAGCCATGAACATCCTGATCACCGGCGGCGCCGGCTTTCTCGGGCAGCAGCTGCTGCGCGCCCTGCTCGATCGCGGCACGCTCGATGCCGGCCGCGGCCCGCAGGCCATCGAGCGCATCGTGTGCTTCGACCAGACCGAGGGCGCGATCACCGACCCGCGGGTGCGCAACATCGCCGGCAGCATCGCCGATCCGTCGGCGGTGGCCGCGCTGGTCGATGCCGGCACCGCCGTCGTCGTCCACCTGGCCGCGGTGGTCAGCGGCACCGCCGAGGCCGACTTCGACCTCGGCATGCGGGTGAACCTCGACGGCACCCGCAACCTGCTGCAGGCCTGCCGCGCGCTCGGCCATCGGCCGCGGGTGCTGTTCTCGAGCTCCATCGCGGTGTTCGGTGGCGATCTGCCCTCGGTGGTCACCGATGCCACCACGCCCACGCCGCAGGGCTCCTACGGCGTGCAGAAGCTGATCGGCGAACTGCTGGTGCAGGACTACACCCGCAAGGGATTCATCGACGGCCGCGCGGTGCGCGTGCCCACCGTGGTGGTCCGCCCGGGCAAGCCCAACGGGGCGGCCTCTGGCTTTGCCTCGGGCATCATCCGCGAGCCCCTCGCCGGGCAGCCCTGCCTGCTGCCGGTGGACCTTGCCACCGAGATGTGGATGGCCTCGCCGCGCGCGGTGGTCGGCATGTTCCTGCGCGCCCTCGAACTGCCCGAGTCGGCCTGGGGCTGGAACCGGGTCCTCAACCTGCCCGGCCTGGTCGCGTCCATGCACGATGCCCTGGCCGCGCTGCGCGAGATCGGCGGCGATGCCGCGGTGGCGCTGGTGGAGCGCCGGCCCGATCCGGCAGTGATCGCGCTGGTGAAGACCTGGGCGGCCCGCTTCGAGACCCGGCGGGCGCGCGAGATGGGCTTCACCGCCGATGCCGATGTCATGGCGATCGTGCGCGCCTATGTCGAGGACAACCCTGCCGCGGTGGTGATGCGTCGCTGAGCGCGCCGCGGCGCCCGCGTACAATCGGCGGGCGGAGTGGGGCGGGCGATCGCCGGGGCAACCCGGAGGAAGGTCCGGACTCCACAGGACAGGGTGCTGGCTAACGGCCAGGCGCAGCAAGCCGAAAGGCCCAAGGCGACGGAAAGTGGAACAGAAAGATACCGCCCAAGCCCCTCGGGGCCGGCAAGGGTGAAATGGCGAGGTAAGAGCTCACCGCGGCGATGGCGACATCGCCGGCACGCCAAACCCCACCCGGAGCAACACCGAATAGGCACGCGATCCGGCTTGCGCCGGGCAGGGTGGTCCGCCCGAGCGTGCGGGTAGGTGGCCAGAGCGGTCGGGCAACCGGCCGCCCAGAGGAATGATCGTCACGCCGGGCAACCGGCGCACAGAATCCGGCCTACAGCCCCGCTCCGCCCCCCTTCCCGGCCATGCCCGCCGATCCCCGCCGCCGGGGTCGGTGCGGCGCGGCAGCGGCCCTCCCACCCGGCCCCACCGGCCCGGCACCGCCCGCGTTCGCTGCGGTTCGCCGCGGTTCGCCGCGCGCCGGCCCTTCGCGGACCGCCGGCCGGTTTGAACCGATGAATGGTTGCCGTCGCTGGCCGGCGACCCACCACGCCCCCCCGCCAGGCCGGACCGGGCGCCCGATGTCGCCCCGCAGTCCGGGCCTGCCACCCGCCGCAGGCGCCTGTCCGTCGGTCCCGGCGGCCGGGTTAAGTCATTGTCCTGACTGGAAAAACAGGTGTCTCGGCTTGACCCGTGCCGGTTTCGTCTCTACAGTGGGGGATCGTGTTTTTTTGTGGTGAGTTGTGGGTCGCCGTGCCATGACGGCGGAAGCCCACGCCAGTGGCCATGCTCCAGGGACGCTTCGCGTTGACGCTCGATTCGAAGGGCCGGCTCACCGTGCCCGCGCGTCAGCGTGACATCCTGCAGGTGCTCCACGAAGGTCGGCTGACCCTCACCCGTCACCCCGACGGCTGTCTGATGCTGCTGCCGCGCGCCACCTGGGAGCGCAAGCGCCAGGAGATCGCCGCCTGGCCCTTCTCGGCGCGTGCCTGGCAGCGCATCTTCCTGGGCAGCGCCAGCGACATCGAGATGGACTCCGCCGGGCGCATCCTGGTGGCGCCCGAACTGCGCGAGGCCGCCGGCCTGAAGACCGAGCAGAAGGTCATGCTGGTCGGTCTTCAGCACTACTTCGAGATCTGGGATCCGAAGGTCCTCGAGGACCAGGAGAACAAGGCGATCGAGGGCGGCCTGCCCGAGGCGCTGGCGAACTTTTCCTTCCAGGGCGAGCAGGGGTGATGCCGGATGCTGCCAAGCCGGGGCATGTTCCGGTCCTGCTCGACGCCGCGGTCGAGGCGCTCTCGATCCGCGCCGACGGCATCTACATCGACGGCACCTATGGCCGCGGCGGACACAGCGCCGCCATCCTCGCCCGGCTCGGCGAACAGGGCCGGCTGGTGGCCATCGATCGCGACCCCCAGGCGGTTGCGGCGGGCCGCCGCTTCGCCGACGAGTCCGCGGATCCCCGCTTTTCGATCGATCACGGCCGCTTCGCCGAGATGGCCGATCTGGCGGCGGCCCGCGGCCATGCCCGGGTCGATGGCGTGCTGCTCGACCTGGGCGTGTCCTCGCCTCAGCTCGATGACCCGGCGCGCGGGTTCAGCTTCCGTGAAGACGGGCCGCTGGACATGCGCATGGACCCGACCACGGGCCTGTCGGCCCGGCAATGGCTGCTGACGGCCCCTGAATCGCAGATCGCGGAGGTGGTGAAAGACTATGGGGAAGAACGGTTTGCTGTTCCCATTGCAAAGGCGATTGCTGCTCGCCGCCGGCAGGCTGGCGATGCCGCGTTT
>NZ_CEXFHW010000164.1:0-8758 GCF_982640115.1 Quisquiliibacterium sp.
ACCCGCCGGCTCGCCGTCATCGACATCGGGCACCTCGACCGTGCCACGAGCCACCATGCGGATCTCCTCATGGGGCTGGTCAAGCGTGAGCACATGGGTGAGGTTGTCGAAGGCGTCGCGCATGGTGACGCAGGGCCGGGGCAGCTCGACGCGCCACTGCACGATGCGCTGCTGCGGCACTGTGCAGGGCGTGAGCCGGATGTACTGGGTGCTGCGCGACACCAGCGTGTGGTACCGGTAGCGGGTGGAGTGGATGACCGACAGGCGCATCTAGCGCATCTCCATGAAACCGCTGTGCAGCGCCGAGCCGAGGGCGTTGTTGTCGCGCAGAAAGGCGTCGAGGTACTCGCGCAGGCCCATGCCGAGCACTTCGTCGAGGTCGCCGTGGGCCAGGCCCGCGCGGATGACCGCCGAGAGCCGCCGTGCCTGCCGGCCCGACTCCTGCGGCAGCGCCGCGAGGATGCGCTCGATCTCGTCGAAGCAGGAGCGCAGCGAGCGCGGCAGTTGCGGATCGAAGATCAGCAGCTGCGCCACGCGACGCGCCTCGATGGTGTCGCGGTAGGTGTCGCGGTAGGCCTCGAGCGAAGACACCGAGCGCAGCACCGAGGACAGCCGGTAGTAGTCGTCTTCGGACTCGTCCTGCCCGACCACCTGCTTGACCGACAGGATGCGCGCGGTGTTGTCGGCCCGCTCCACGAAGGTGCCCAGCCGGATGAACTGGTAGGGCTGGTCGCGCCGGATGGTGGCGAAGGTGACACCGCGAAAGAGGTGGCTGCGCTCCTTCACCCAGTCGAAGAACTCGGAGTCGACCGGCTCGCGACCGCTGCGCCGGCGCGCCTGCAGCTGCAGCCAGGTGTCGTTGATGGTCTCCCACATCTCGGAAGTGACCGAACCACGCACCGCACGGGTGTTCTCGCGGCTGGACTCCAGGCAGTTGACGATCGACGAGGGCAGCGAGGGATCCCACGCGAGGAAGCGCGCGACATTCTCGGCGGTGATCGGGCGCCCGGTGGCACGAAAGGCCTCGAGCGTGTCGGTGATGACCAGCAGCTCGAACGCACCGGAGTCGTCGCTCGAGCCCGAGAGCAGCGCGAGCGAATGGCCGACATCGATGATGCGGGCCATGTTCTCGGCGCGCTCGAGGTAGCGCGACAGCCAGTAGAGATGGGAGGCGACTCGCGAGAGCATCAGGCACCCCCGCCCGGTTCGGCGGTCTCGTCGTCGTCGACCACCCAGGTGTCCTTGGTGCCCCCGCCCTGCGAGGAGTTGACCACGAGCGACCCGCGCCGCAGCGCCACCCGGGTGAGCCCACCCGGCACGATGCGGACCTCACGGCCGACCAGCACGAAGGGCCGCAGGTCGATGTGCCGCGGCGCCACGCCCTCGTCGACGAAGGTGGGACACGAGGACAGCGAGAGCGTGGGCTGGGCAATGTAGTTGCCGGGATTGGCCTTCAGCACCGCACGGAAGGCCTCGATCTCCTCGCGCGAGGCGGTGGGCCCGACGAGCATGCCGTAGCCGCCGGCGCCGTGAACCTCCTTGACCACCAGCTCGGGCAGGTGGGCCAGCACATGGGCGAGGTCATCGGGGCGCCGGCACTGCCAGGTGGGCACGTTCTTGAGGATGGGCTCCTCGCCGAGGTAGAAGCGGACCATCTCGGGCACATAGGGGTAGATCGACTTGTCGTCGGCCACGCCCGTGCCCACCGCATTGGCAATCACGACATTGCCCAGGCGGTAGGCGGCCATCAGGCCGGGAACCCCGAGCAGGGAGTCGGGCCGGAAGGCCAGGGGATCGATGAAGATGTCATCGAGCCGCCGGTAGATGACATCGACCCGCTGCGGCCCGGAGGTGGTCCGCATGAAGACGAAACCGTCCTTGACGAACAGGTCCTGGCCCTCGACGAGCTCGATGCCCATCTGCTGGGCGAGGAAGGTGTGCTCGAAGTAGGCGCTGTTGAAGCGGCCCGGCGTGAGCAGCACCACCACCGGATCATCGACCACCGCAGCCGAGCGCAGCGTTCGCAGCAGCATGGCGGGGTAGTGCTCCACCGGCCTCACGCGGTAGCGGCGGAACAGGTCGGGAAACAGCCGCATCATCATCTTGCGGTTGGACAGCATGTAGGACACGCCCGAAGGCACCCGCAGGTTGTCCTCGAGCACGTAGTACTCGCCGTCGTTGTGGCGAACGATGTCCACCCCGACGATGTGCGCGTAGATGTCGTGCGGCACCTTCATGCCGATCATCGCCACCTGGTACTGGTCATTGGCGAGGATCTGGTCCTCGGGGATGAGGCCCGCGCGCAGGATCTCCTGCGGGCCGTAGATGTCGGCCAGGAACCGGTTGATCGCGGTGACCCGCTGGATGAGCCCGCGTTCGAGCCGGGCCCACTCGGTGGCGGTGATGATCCGCGGCACGACATCGGAGGGGATCAGCCGCTCGGTGCCGCTCTCGTCGCCGTACACCGAGAAGGTGATGCCGATGCGGCGAAAGATCAGGTCGGCCTGGGCACGCTTGGCAGCCATGGCCTCCGCGCTGCTTGCCGCCAGCCATTCGGCATAGGGGCGGTAGTGCTCGCGCGGAGTCAGGGCACCGGCTTCGAGCATCTCGTCAAAGACGCCCTCTTTTGGTGCAATCAACTTGAGACTGGCGGTCATGCCCCCATTCAAGCAAAGGTCATGCCGTCATTCAACCGGCATCGGCCGGACGGTACGCGCAATCGGTCTTGGTGCAGTTGCCGTACAGCGCCAGGGCGTGGCTGTGCAGGCTGAAACCGTGTTCCCGCGCGATGCGGTTCTGGCGCTGCTCGATGTCGGCGTCATAGAACTCCTCGACCCGCCCGCACTGCAGGCAGACCAGGTGGTCGTGGTGCGTGCCCTGGTTGAGCTCGAACACCGCCTTGCCCGACTCGAAATGGCTGCGCTGCAGCAGCCCGGCCTGCTCGAACTGGGTGAGCACCCGGTAGACCGTGGCCAGGCCGACATCTTCGTTGACCGCGAGCAGTTCGCGGTAAACATCCTCGGCGCTCATGTGACGGTGCCGCCCGGCGCGGAAGATCTCGAGGATCTTCAGGCGCGGCAGGGTGGCCTTGAGCCCGATGGTCTTGAGGTCGTGGCTGGACGGCATGCGGCGCCCGAGGAAAACAGACTCGCTATCATATCGGGATTGCCCCTGCGGCCCATCGAACCCGCGCAAGCGACAGGTGAACCCCCCATGACCGAGCCCGTGTTCCTTCGCCCGCCGTCGGCCGGCCTCTGCGCACGGCCGCAGGCCCGCGGGTGGCGCCTGGCGCTTGCGCTGGCCTGCGTCGCGGCTCTGGCCGGGTGCGCCGGCAAGGGCAGCGACCAGGCGAGCGGGCTGTTCTCGCCCTACCGGATCGACCTGCCGCAGGGCAACTACCTTACCGCCGAGATGCTCGACCAGGTCAAGCCCGGCATGACCCGCGAGCAGGTGCGCCAGGTGCTCGGCGCCCCGCTGCTCAACCCCCTGTTCCGACCCGACCGCTGGGACTATGTCTTTCGTTACCAGTATCCGAACGGGCGTGCTGAACTGCGACGGGTGGCACTGATCTTCAAGGACGACCAGATCACCACCATCCGCGCCGACACCCTGCCGGCCAGCGAGGCGGTCATCGACCCCGCCCTGCCCGGCTACAAGCCGCCGGCGGGCGAGCGGCGCTGAAGGAGACCTGCCGTGCGCATCATGAACATCGCCGTGGCCGGAGCCGGTGGCCGCATGGGCCGCATGCTCGTCGAGGCCATCATCGGCGCCGCTGACGCCCGTCTGAGCGGCGCCATCGACCTGCCCGGCTCGCCCGGCTACGGCCGCGACCCCGGCGAGGCCATCGGCCAGACCACCGGCGTGCAGGTCACCGATGAGCTCGCCACGGCGCTGGCGGGCGCCGATGTGCTCATCGATTTCACCCGCCCGGAAGGCACGCTGCGCCATCTCGCGGCCGCGCAGGCCGGCGGTGTGCGGATGGTGATCGGCACCACCGGGTTCGACGAAGCCGGTCTTGCCAGCCTTCGCGAGGCGGCCACCCGCATCCCCATCGTGGCCGCGCCCAACATGAGCGTGGGGGTCAATGCCACGCTGCGGCTGCTCGAGGTCGCGGCGCGCATGCTGCCCGAGGGCTACGACATCGAGATCATCGAGGCGCACCACCGCCACAAGATCGATGCGCCCTCGGGCACCGCGCTGCGCATGGGCGAGGTGGTCGCGGCCGCGCTCGGCCGCCGGCTCGACGAGGTGGCGGTGCACGGGCGGCACGGGGTCACCGGCGAGCGCGATCCCTCGAGCATCGGTTTCTCGGTGATCCGCGGCGGCGACATCGTCGGGGAGCACACCGTGATGTTCGCCGGCCTGGGCGAGCGCATCGAGATCACCCACAAGTCGGCCAGCCGCCAGGGCTATGCCAGCGGCAGCCTGCGGGCCTGCCGCTTCCTGATGGACCGAGCGCCCGGGCTCTACGACATGCAGGATGTGCTCGGCCTGCGCCCCTGACCCGTCCGCGGCCGCGCCACGCTCGCCGGCCCACTGCTCTCCCGGAGGACCGCCATGAGCCTGCTGCTCGCCCTCGACCAGGGCACCTCCAGTTCGCGCAGCATCGTCTTCGATGCCGCCGGCGCGGTGGTGGCCAGCGCCCAGCGCGAGTTCACCCAGCTCTTTCCCAGCCCCGGCTGGGTCGAACATGACCCGCGCGAGATCTGGTCGAGCCAGCTCGCCACCGCGCGCGAGGCCCTGGCCCGCGCCGGCGTGAGCGCCGCCGACATCGCGGCGGTGGGCATCACGAACCAGCGCGAGACCACCGTGGTCTGGAAGCGCGCCACCGGTGAGCCGATCCACCATGCCATCGTCTGGCAGGACCGCCGCACCGAACCCGACTGCGCGCGGCTGCGCGCCGAAGGCCTCGAGCCGCTGGTGCGCAGCCGCACGGGCCTGGTGCTAGACCCCTATTTCTCGGGCACCAAGGTGGCCTGGATCCTCGACCATGTCGCGGGCGCGCGGGCCGCGGCCGAGCGCGGCGAGCTCGCCTTCGGCACCGTCGACAGCTGGCTGGTCTGGCAGCTCACCGGCGGGAGGCTGCATGTCACCGATCCGAGCAACGCCGCCCGCACCCTGCTCTTCGATGTGCAGCGCGGGCAGTGGGACGACGAGCTGCTGGCGGCGCTGCGCGTGCCGCGCGCGATGCTGCCCAGGGTGTGCCCGTCGAGCGCCCTGATCGGCGAGTGTGACCCTGCGGTGCTGGGCGCGCCGGTGCCCATCGGCGGCATCGCCGGCGACCAGCAGGCCGCCCTGTTCGGCCAGGCCTGTTTCAGCGAGGGCATGGCCAAGAACACCTACGGCACCGGCTGCTTCATGCTGATGCACACCGGCGAGCGCTTCCAGAGCTCGGCCAACGGCCTGATCACCACCGCCGCCGCCCGGCCGGGCGACAGCCGCGACTGCGCCCTGGAAGGCAGCGTGTTCATCGGCGGCGCGGTGGTGCAATGGCTGCGCGACGGTCTGGGCGCGATCCGCAGCTCCTCCGATGTCGAGGCCCTGGCCGCGAGCGTGCCCGATGCGGGCGGCGCGATCATGGTGCCGGCCTTCACCGGCCTGGGCGCGCCCTACTGGCGGCCCTCGGCACGCGGCGCCATCCTGGGCCTGTCGCGCGGCACCACCATCGCGCACATCGCGCGCGCGGCGCTCGAATCGATCGCCTTCCAGAGCGCTGCCCTGCTCGAGGCCATGCGGCGCGACGCCACCACCCGGGTGGCCGAGCTGCGGGTCGATGGCGGCGCCTGCGCCAACAACCTGCTGATGCAGTTCCAGGCCGATCTGCTCGGCATCCCGGTGGTGCGTCCGCGCATCATCGAGACCACCGCGCTCGGCGCGGCCTACCTCGCCGGTCTGGCCAGCGGGGTGTGGCCCTCGCGCGAGGCGCTGGCGGCGCAGTGGCAGGCCGAGCGCCGGTTCCATCCCACCATGGAGCGAGGCCGGGCGCAGGAACTCATGGCCGGCTGGGCCCGCGCGGTGGAGCAGGCGGCGCCGGGCTGAGCGGGCGCCGACTGGGCTGATCCGGCTCCGATGGCGCTGAGTTGGCGACGTCGGGCGAGGCAGGCGCTCTCAGCCGCGGGCCGGCGGCGCGCGGAACCGGCCGCGCAAGGCCTCGCAGGGATCGGGGCGGGCGTGCGGCACGGCCAGCACCCGCCAGTCGAATCGTTCATCGGCCTGCGTCAGCAGGCGCGGCTGCGCCTCGCCTTCGGCCTCCAGGAAGCCCACGCAGCGCAGCCGCTCGCGCGGCAAGGCCCCGGCAAGATGGCGGGCCACGCCGAGGTCGCGCCGGGCATGGCCGTTGCCGGTGAGCAGCACCACCGGCAGGCCGTGGCTGGCCTGCGCCGCGCGCATCGCCTGGGCCATGGCGGCGTCGCGCGCGCGCTGGGCCAGCGCCATGGGGGCCAGCGCCGCGGGCGGCAGCACTCCGCAGTGCCCCTCGTCGATCTCGCGCCGCTGCGCGGCCTCGTCGGACTCGGTCCAGTCAGGCGGGGGCGGCAGGGACATCCCGGACCGACCGCGAGCCACGGCCGCGACCTCGACGGCGGGGAGGTTGGCCGCCACCAGCGGCAGACCATGCTGCAACGCGAGTTCGACCACCGGCTGGTAGAGCGGCCAGTCCCAGCCGGCGAAGTCGAGCCCGCCGGCCTCGGCGAGGGCCCGCGCGGCGATCCCGGGCTGGCGCCGGGCGGCGTCGAGCGCGGGCTGACGCGGCGCGTCCATCTGCTCGAAGGCGATCGCAAAGCGCAGGCCCGATGCCGCCCAGGCGCGCAGCCAGGCCAGCCGCGCCTGATGCAGGCGGGCGTGGTCATGGACCTCGCCGAGGATCAGCATCGCCCCCGCCGCCGGCTCGCGCAGCAGCGCGGTCAGCGCCGCGGGGGCAGGCGGGTCGGTGTCCGCGCCGGCTGTGGTGCGGTGTGCGGCGCCCGGGTCACCGGGAGCCGGGACGCCGGCCGGGAACCGCCCCACGCCGGCGCAGCCCGCCAGCAGCAGGCCGCCCGCGGACAGCAGCGTGGCATCGAGCAGGCGACGACGCTTCACAGCGTGAACGAGAGGCGGCTGACCAGCGCGCCCGGTGTGAGACTCAGGCCGAAGCTGCGATGTTCGTAGGTCTGGGTATCGGGCAGACGGGCCGGCGCCTGCGACAGGGCCTCCAGCTCGCTGCCGAGCAGGCGATACAGGGAGTCATCGAAACGCATGACCGCGAGCGGCGCCACCGGTTCGCCGTCCTCCACCCAGAGCGTGGCGAAGCGGGTCATGCCGGTGATGCGCGCGGCGGCACGGTCGGACCAGTTCAGGTACCAGAAGTTGCTGACGGCCACGCCGGTGCCCAGCCGGCGCAGCGCATCGGCCTCGGGCAGATCGCCACCGGCCAGGCTCAGCGCCTGCGCAGTCTCACCGGCATCGGCACCGGTGCCGGCAAGACCGAACTCGCGTGCGCTGCGCGGCGAGACCAGCGATCCGGCCCACGCGCCGGCCTGCACCAGCGGCAGGCGATCGGGGCGGGCGAAGCCCTCGGACTGGAAGCGGGGCAGGCCGCCCGCAGCGAGATCGTCCGCGAGGCTGACCATGGGGCTGAAGCGCTGGCCGCCCTCGGCCAGACGCGTCAGCGGAGACTGGCCGCTGTGCAGCGCCGCCGCGGAAAAGCCACCCCAGTTCAGCATGCCGATCAGCTCGGCCATCGCGGCAGGACTCAGCCAGGCGCGGTAGGCGCCGGGTGGCAGGGTGCGCACCGGTCGGGCGAGGATGGCGGCATCACGACGGGCCCGGGCGATGCCGGCAGCCAGCGCCTGCGCATCCCAGGCCGGCCACGAGAGCGTGGACTTCACCGCGCGATCACCGCCCGCCTGCACGCTGTGGTCGAAGAACCAGGGCGAGGCCTCGTGCCAGAGCCGGTGACCCAGGCTGCTGGCAAAGCCGCAGGCCAGCGCGCCGCCGGCATAGAAACCCACCAGGTCGGCGTCGCCGGCGGCGGTGCAGACCGTGTCGCAGAGCGCCTCGCGCGGCGGCAGCGCGGGATCGAGCCGGGTGATCTGCTCGCGGGGCTGCTCGCACAGGCTGAGCCAGGGATCGGGCTGACTGTCGGCAAGCAGGCCACGCAGCTCGGCCAGCGCCGCGCCGAGGCGGTCGGCATCGGTGGCCTCATGACCGGACAGCACGAACTGCAGCGTGGCCTGGCGGGCATCACGCACCAGACGCAGTTCGAGCAGGGCGCGCTCCACGGTGCCGGCCTGCCGCACCCGGCCATGATTGAAGCGCACGAAGTCGGAGGACTCGGCACGCAGCCAGCCGAGCACCACCTCGCCGGGCCGCGCCGCTGAGCCGATCCGATCGAGCAGCGGCAGACCGCGCTCGAGCAGGGGTGCGGATGATGCTGCGCTCATGCCTCGGCCCCGAAGACATCCACCGCGTGGAACAGGCAGGGCGGTGCGGCATGTCCCACCCGCGCCACCTGCCCTGGCTCGCCCTTGCCGCAGTAGGGCGTGCCGAGGTGCCGCACCTCGTCGGCGGAACCGACCGCGGCCAGGCTGCGCCAGAAGGTGGCCGACACGCCGCGGTAATTGGGATTGCGCACCACCGGGCCGAGTTCGCCGTCGACGATGAGCCGGCCCCATTCGCAGCCGAACTGGAACTTGTTGCGCGAGTCGTCGATCGACCAGGAGACATTGGTGCGCATCAGCACGCCACGCTCGGTGGCGCGGATCATCTCCGGCAGGCTCGA
>NZ_CEXFHW010000165.1:0-8744 GCF_982640115.1 Quisquiliibacterium sp.
GCCGCGATGTAGGCGTAGTCGAGGTTGGACAGGCCCTCGCCGGTCTCGGCATCGGGCAGGAAGAAGTTCCACAGGCCCTGACGCTTGGCCTCGTTCTTGGCCTCTTCGAGCAGCTCGAGCTGGCCCGGCACATAGCTCCAGCGGTCGGCCCGGCCTTCGCCGAGCGCGTGGAACTTCTCGGACATGGGATCGACCACCTCGCTCACGAAGCGACGAACCTGCTCGAGCAGGGGCATCGACTTGTCGCTCATGCGCAGGTCGTTGAGGTCATCCTGGGGGGTGGTTCCGAAACCGGAACCGGCGTTGGCGGCTTTCTGCTGCATGATCGGTCTTTCTCCATCGACTGGCGGGTTGGCCGGGTGGCCCCATTGTCCACAAGACCGGCCGTCGCGCCATGCCAGCGAACCGGGGAATGGAAGTGTCCGTCCCGCCGACCGAGCGCCCCCTTTCAGGAGACCCGTTTCATGCAAGCCCAGACCATCGACACCGGCACCCAGGACCTGCTCGCCTCGCTGGAGGCGGGGGTGCTCACCCTCACCCTGAACCGGCCCGAGGCGCGCAACGCGATGTCGCGCGAGATGACCGAGGCGCTCTCGCAGCAGCTCGCCCGCGCCGAGCTCGACAATGCGGTGAAGTGCGTCGTGCTCACCGGCGCCGGCAAGGGCTTCTGCGCCGGGGGCGATGTCAAGGGCATGGCCGCGCGCGGTGACGGCACCGTGGGCAACAACACCATCGATGGCGCCATCCACCGCCAGCGGGTGAACCAGCGGGCCACCGCGGGCAAGCTGTTCAAGATGCCCAAGCCGACCCTCGCGGCGCTGCCGGGCGCGGCGGCCGGCGCCGGCCTGTCGCTTGCCCTGGCCTGCGACCTGCGGGTGATGGCCAGCACGGCCATCATGACCACCGCCTTCGCCAAGGTGGGCTTCTCGGGTGACTACGGTGGCACCTACTTCCTCACCCAGCTGGTCGGCTCGGCCAAGGCCCGCGAGCTCTATTTCCTGTCGGACCGCATCGGCGCCGACGAGGCGCTGCGGCTCGGGCTTGCCAACTGGGTGTGCCCGCCGGAGGAGCTCGCCGCGCGCACCCGCGAGATCGCCCTGCGCCTGGCCAGCGGTCCGACGGTGGCCTACCGGTACATGAAGGAGAACCTGAACCGCGCCATGGCCGGCGAGGTGGATGACTGCCTCGATCTGGAAGCCACCCACCATGTGCACTGCGGCCAGACCGAAGACCACCGCGAGGCCACCAAGGCCTTCGTGGACAAGCGCGAGCCGGTGTTCAACGGCCGCTGAGCCGGCTCAGCCCGCGAGCAGCAGCGCGGCCACGCCGGCCACCACCAGGGCGATGCCCAGCGCCTCGGCGGCGCTGGCACGCTGCGCGAACAGCTGCCGCGAGATCGCCTGGGCGAAGAGGATCTCGACCAGGGCGAGCGTGCGCACCGCCGCGGCGCTCTGCAGTGCGAAGGCGGTGAACCAGCACAGGGATGCGAACGAGCCGAGCGCGCCGGCCGCGAGCGAAGGCCGCCAGGCGCGCAGGATCTCGCCCATGGTGCCGGGCGAGCGTAACCGCAGCCAGGTGGTGAGCAGCGCGCTCTGCACCGCCAGCCCGATCACCAGGGTGATGGCGGCACGCACATGAAAGGGGTCATCGCCGAGCGCAACGATCGCGCCGCGAAAACCCACCGCCGACAGCGCGAAGATGGCGCCGGCCGCGATGCCCAGGAGCGCCGCCCGCAGTCGCGTGCCGGGCTGGGCCTGCGCGCCCGAGGTGGACATCAGCAGCACCCCGGCGGTGGCCACCAGGATGGCCAGGATGGCCAGCGCCCCGAGCCGGTCGCCCAGAAAGACGAAGCCCAACACCGCCACCAGCACCGGCTCGGACTTCACGTAGGCGGTGGCCACGGTGAACGAGCGCAGCTGCATGGCCGCGAGCATGAGCGCGGTGGCGATGATCTGGCTGACCCCGGCGACCACCACCCAGGCCCAGAACAGACGGTCGAAGCGCGGCTCGCGCAGTGGCGGCGCGGTGGCCAGGATGAGGACCACGAAGACGCAGGCGAAGGGCAGCCCGAAAAGGAAGCGCACATGGGTGGCGCCCACCGTGCCCAGCCGCGCGGTGAGGCTGCGCTGCATGGCGTTGCGGAAGGTCTGCGAGCAGGCCGCCACCAGGGTGAAGACCACCCACAGCCAGACGGGCGGCTCGGCGAGGCTCATCGGAGCAGCCGCCAGCCAAACGCTGCGGCTGCCAGGCAGCCCAGGAGATGGACCGCGCTGTGCAGGACCGCGGCGCCAAGCTCGCCGCGCTGCACCAGCGCCAGCGACTCGGCCGAGAAGGTGGAGAAGGTGGTGAGCGCCCCCAGAAAGCCGGTGACGGCGAACAGGCGCCAGGCGGGCGACAGGTCGGGGTGGGACTCGAACCAGGCCAGCGCCATGCCCACCAGGAGCCCACCGGCGAGATTGGCGGCGAGCGTGCCCAGTGGCAGGGCGGTGCCCGGGCGGTTGAGCCAGAGCCCGAGCAGCCAGCGGCTCCAGGCGCCGAGCACCGCGCCCGCGGCGACCGCCAGCGCGCCCGACAGGCTCACGCTGATGCTCCGGCGCGAGAGACCCCCTGCGCCCACGACCCGCTCACGAGGCCGGCCACCGACGGGCCGCCTGCTCGTCGCTGTCGCGGGCCTCGACCCAGCGCTCGCCCTGCGGGGTGGCCTCCTTCTTCCAGAAGGGCGCGCGGGTCTTGAGGTAGTCCATGACGAACTCGCAGGCGGCGAAGGCCTCGCCGCGATGGGCCGAGGTGACCGCCACCAGCACGATCTGGTCGGTGGGCGCGAGCGGACCGACCCGATGAACGATCAGCAGGTCTTCCAGACGCCAGCGTTCACGGGCCTGATCGCAGATGGTCTGCAGGGACTTCTCGGTCATGCCGGGATAGTGCTCGAGGGTGAGCGTGGCCACGCCCTGCCCGTCGTTGAGGTCGCGCACGGTGCCGATGAAGGCGGCCACCGCGCCGACCCGCGGGTTGCCCGCGCGCAACCGGGCGATCTCGGCGCCGACATCGAAATCCTCGGTCTGGACCCTGACGGTCATGGCGCGCTCCGGGCTCAGCCGCCGGTGACCGGCGGAAAGAACGCCACCTCGGCGCCCGCCGGGATGGGGGTGTCGGCCTGCGCCATCACCTGGTTGACCGCGATGCGCACCGCGCGCTCGGGGCCCAGGGCCTGCGCCCATTGCGGACCGCGCGCACGCAGCTGCTCGCGCAGCTGGCCGGCGGTGAGACCGGGCGCCGGCGCCTCGATGAGCTCGCGCCCGGTGCCCAGCGCCTCGCGCAGGCTGGCGAAGAACAGCACGGTGAGGGTCATGAGAGGAGATCGGTGAAGGCGAGGAAGCGGACGGTGTCGCCACGGGCGATGGCGCTGGCTGCGGGCGTGTCGACCAGGCCGTCGCCCCAGACCGTGGAGGTGAGCACCGCCGAACTCTGGTTGGGGAAGAGATCGAGCCCACCTTGCGGATTGATTCTAGCCCGCAGGAACTCGCGCCGGCGATCGGGTCGGGGCCAATCGAAATCGGCACGCATCGCCCGTGACGGGGCGGCCACCGCGCTCATGCCCTGCAGCCTGAGCACGAAGGGCCGCACCAGCAGCAGGAAGGTGACGAAGCTGGACACCGGATTGCCGGGCAGGCCGATGAAGTGGGCGTGATCGCCCACGGCGCGCCGCAGCCGGCCGTAGGCGAGGGGCTTGCCCGGCTTGATGGCGATCTGCCACTGATGGAGCTCGCCTTCGGCCAGCACCGCCGGGCGGACATGATCCTCCTCGCCCACCGACATGCCACCGGAGGTGATGACCAGATCGCAGCGGGCGGCAGCCTCGCGCAGCGCGGTCCGGGTGGCCGGCAGGCTGTCGGGCACGATGCCCAGATCGGTGACCTCGCAGCCCAGGGCGCGCAGCAGCGACACCAGCACGAAGCGGTTGCTGTTGTAGATGGCGCCCGGCGGCAGCGGCTCGCCGGGCATGACGAGCTCGTCGCCGGTGAAGAAGCACCCCACCCGCACCCGCCGGCGCACCGGGATGGCGGCCAGACCCACCGAGGCCGCCAGGCCCACCGCCTGCGGGCTGAGCCGGTCGCCGGCGCGCAGGATCACCGATCCGCTGAGGATGTCTTCGCCCCGGCGCCGCACCCACTCGCCGGACTGCGGGGCATGGCGGATCACCACCGCCTCGCCGTCGGCCTCGCACTGCTCCTGCATGATCACCGCGTCGGCGCCCGGCGGGATGAAGGCGCCGGTGAAGATGCGCGCCGCCGTGCCCGGGGCGAGCGGTTCGCCGACATGGCCGGCCGGGATGCGCTGCGAGACCGGCAGCCGCGCGCCGGGGGCAGGCACATCGGCCGCGCGAACCGCATAGCCGTCCATCTGGGTGTTGTCGGCCGAGGGGACATCAATGCCGGAGCGCAGGTCGGCGGCCAGCACGCGGGCGGCCGCCTCGAGCGTGGGCAGCGACTCGGAATCGGGAACCGGCTCGGCCCGCGCCAGCAGGTCTTCAAGGGCCTCGTCGAGAGGGCGCAGCGGTGGCGGCATGATGGGATGCGAAGTGGGAGCGGATGAAAGCGGCGATGGCATCCGGGCTGGCAAGATCGAGACAGGGCAGCGGGCAGGCCATGGGGATGTCGGATGCCACCGCGACGATATGCGGGTCGGCGGGGTACAGCAAGGGATGGCCGAGGGCGGGCCGGTGGACCTCCAGACGGGGGATGGCCGCGCGCTTGTAGCCCTCCACCAGCACCAGCTCGCACGGGCCAAGGCGCGCCAGGTGCTCCTCGAGCCCCGGCTCGGGCTGGTCGTGGAGCTCCTGCATGAGCGCCCAGCGCCGCGGCGAGCCGAGCAGCACCTGGTGGGCGCCGGCCTCGCGCAGCCGGTGCGAGTCCTTGCCGGGGCGGTCGAGGTCGAAGCCGTGGTGGGCATGCTTGATCAGCGACACCCGCCAGCCGCCGGCCGAGAGGCGCGGAATCAGGGCCTCGATCAGGGTGGTCTTGCCCGACCCCGACCAGCCGGCGATGCCGAAGACCTGCATGGGCCGCGCGGCGCCGCCGCTCAGTCGCAGTGGCTGGCGATGAACCGCTTGAGCCCGTCGGTGTCGACCGCCATGCGCGTGGCGCGCTGCGGCAGGTCTTCGATGCCCTGGAAGGCGGCCGGCCGCTGCGGCTCGATGCCGATCGCCTCGCGGATGGTCTCGGCGAACTTCACCGGCAGCGCGGTCTCGAGGCAGACCATGGGCACGCCCGGCTCGCGCCACTGCTGGGCCACGAACAGGCCGTCGGCGGTGTGCGGATCGACGACCACGCCGTGCTCGCGATGCACCTGGGCGATGGTGGCCAGGCGATCGGCATGACGGCTGCGGCCCGAGGCGAAGCCGAACTCGGCGATGCGCGCGAAGGCGGGGTCTTCGGCCAGGCTGAAGCCGCCGGTGGTCTCGAGCTCGCGCCACAGCGCGGCCACCCGGGCGCCGTCGCGCCCGAGCAGATCGAACACGAAGCGCTCGAAGTTGGAGGCCTTGGAGATGTCCATGGACGGACTGCTGGTCTGGCGGGTCTCGGCGGTGGCGCGGGCCCGGTAGACGCCGGTGCGGAAGAACTCGTCGAGCACATCGTTCTCGTTGGTGGCCACCACCAGCCGCCGGATGGGCAGACCCATCATGCGCGCGATGTGACCGGCGAGCACATTGCCGAAGTTGCCAGAGGGCACGCAGAAGGACACCGGCTGCCCGACCTCTTCGGCCACCGCGAAGTAGCCGCGGAAGTAGTACACCACCTGGGCCACCACCCGCGCCCAGTTGATGGAGTTGACCGTGCCGATGGCGTAGCGCGCCTTGAACGCGAGATCGGCCGACACCGCCTTGACCATGTCCTGGCAATCGTCGAAAACGCCGTCGACCGCGATGTTGAAGATGTTCGGATCCTGCAGGGAGAACATCTGCGCGCGCTGGAAGGGGCTCATGCGGCCATGCGGCGAGAGCATGAACACCCGGATGCCGCGACGGCCGCGCATGGCGTGCTCGGCGGCGCTGCCGGTGTCGCCCGAGGTGGCGCCCAGGATGTTCAGCTGCCGGCCCTCGCGGGCCAGGGTGTACTCGAACAGGCCGCCGAGCAGCTGCATGGCCACATCCTTGAAGGCCAGGGTGGGCCCGTTGGACAGGCCGAGCAGATGCAGGTCCGGGGCAAGGCGACGGGCCGGCGTGATCTCGGGCGAGCCGAAGACCTCGGCGGTGTAGGTGCGCTCGACGAGCGCGCGCAGGTCGGCAGCCGGAATGTCGGTGGCGTAGCGCGAGAGCACCTCGAAGGCGAGCGCCGGGTAGCTCAGCGAGCGCCAGACGGAGAGCTCGGCGGCGTCGATGCGGGGATAGCGCTCGGGCACGACCAGACCGCCATCGGGCGCCAGGCCACCGAGCAGGATGTCGGTGAACTCGGCGGGCGCGAGCCCGCCGCGGGTGGACAGATAACGCATCGGCGGGCCGCTCAGTTCAGCTCTTCGAGGCGGATGCGGGTCACGCCGGACAGGACCGTGGACAGCGCCTGGATGCGGGCGATGGCGGCATCGACCCGGTTCTCGATGGTGCGATGGGTGAGCAGGATGATGTCGGTCTGGTTCTCGCCCTCGGCCGGCTCGCGCTGCAGCACCGCGTCGATGGAGATGGCCGCGTCGGCCAGGATGCGGGTGATGTCGGCGAGCACGCCGGGCTCGTCGGCCACGCGCAGCCGCAGGTAGTAGGCGGTCTCGACCTCGCCGATCGGCAGCACCGGCAGGTCGGAGAGCGACTCGGCCTGGAAGGCGAGGTGCGGCACGCGGTTGCCGGGGTCGGCGGTGAGCATGCGCGCGACATCGACCAGGTCGGCGATCACCGCGCTGGCGGTGGGCTCGGCGCCGGCGCCCTTGCCGTAGTACATGGTGTGGCCCACGGCATCGCCCTTCACCCAGACCGCGTTCATGGCGCCCTCGACATTGGCGATCAGGCGCCGCTCGGGGATCAGCGTGGGATGCACCCTCAGCTCGACGCCGATGGCGCGGCCGTCGACCACCCGCCGGCGGGTGACGCCGAGCAGCTTGATGCGGTAGCCGAGCTGCTCGGCGTAGGTGATGTCGGCGCTCTGCAGGCCGGTGATGCCCTCGATGTGCGCCTTGCCGAACTGCACCGGGATGCCGAAGGCGATGGCCGAGAGGATGGTGATCTTGTGGCCGGCGTCGACGCCCTCGATGTCGAAGGTGGGGTCGGCCTCGGCATAGCCGAGCTGCTGGGCCTGCGCGAGCACGGTGTCGAAGGACAGGCCCTTGTCGCGCATCTCGGACAGGATGAAGTTGGTGGTGCCATTGATGATGCCGGCGATCCAGTCGATGCGGTTGGCGGTAAGGCCCTCGCGCAGCGCCTTGATGATCGGGATGCCGCCGGCCACCGCGGCCTCGAAGGCGACCATCACGCCCTTGCGCGAGGCGGCGGCGAAGATCTCGTTGCCGTGCACCGCGAGCAGCGCCTTGTTGGCGGTGACCACATGCTTGCCGTTCTCGATCGCCGACATCACCAGCTCGCGGGCGATGCCGTAGCCGCCGATCAGCTCGATCACGATGTCGATCTCGGGGTCGGCCACCAGCGCGCGGGCATCGGCATCGACCCGGGCGCGGCCGGCCACCAGCGCGCTGGCGCGGGCGGTGTCGAGGTCGGCGACGCGGGTGATCTCGATGCGCCGGCCGGCGCGGCGGGTGATCTCGGCGGCATTGCGTGACAGCACCTCGAAGGTGCCACTGCCGACGGTGCCGATGCCCAGCAGGCCGACGCGTACCGGCCCGAATTTCTCGACGCTCATGATGTGCCCTGTGAGGACGCGCAGCCAACGGCGCGGCGCGCCGGGGCCGGCGGAGAGAGGAGGCTCAGGCGGCCAGCTTGATCAGGCCGTCCTTGCGGAACATGTCGCGGATGCCACGCACCGCCTGGCGGATGCGCTGCTCGTTCTCGATGAGGGCGAAGCGCACATGGGTATCGCCGAGCTCGCCGAAGCCCACCCCCGGGGAGACCGCCACCTTGGCCTCGTTGAGCAGCTTCTTGGCGAACTCGAGCGAGCCCATCGCCCGGTAGGGTTCGGGGATCTCGGCCCAGATGTACATGGAGGCCTTGGGCACCTCGACCGGCCAGCCGGCTTCGATCAGACCGCGGGCGAGCACATCACGGCGACGCTGGTACTTGAGGCGGACCTCCTCGACGCAGTCCTGAGGGCCCTCGAGCGCGGCGATGGACGCGACCTGGATCGGCGTGAAGGCGCCGTAGTCGTGGTAGCTCTTGATGCGCGCGAGCGCGGCCACCAGCTCGCGATTGCCCACCATGAAGCCGATCCGCCAGCCGGCCATGTTGTAGCTCTTGCTCATGGTGAAGAACTCGACGGCGACATCACGCGCGCCGGGCACCTCGAGGATGGAAGGCGCGCGGAAGTCGTCGAACACGATGTCGGCATAGGCGAGATCGTGGACGACGATGATGTTGTGCTCGCGCGCGATCTCGACCACCCGCTCGAAGAACGGCAGATCGACGCACATCGCGGTGGGATTGCTGGGGAAGCCCAGGATCATCATCTTGGGCTTCGGGATGGACTCACGGATGGCGCGTTGCAGTTCATCGAAGAAATCGACGCCCGGCGTCATGCGCACCGAGCGAATATCGGCACCCGCAATCACCGCGCCGTAAATGTGGATCGGGTAGCTCGGGTTGGGCA
>NZ_CEXFHW010000166.1:0-8691 GCF_982640115.1 Quisquiliibacterium sp.
TGCTCGTCAGCAGCCTGCAGCAGTGCCTTGTACTTCGATTCGGTTCGCGCGTATCCCCGCAAGGGGGACCACAGACCGCCCGTGAGCCCCCAGGCATGCAGGAGCAGGTGGGTGTGCAGCCGGGTGACCCGGCCATTTCCGTCCAGGAAGGGGTGTGTCCACGCCAGCCGATGGTGCGCAGCAGCCAGGGCGACGACGGAAGCTTCCCCCCGCCGGATGCTGCCGTACACCTGCTGCCAACGCTCGATGAATCGGGGCAGCGACTGCGCTGTCGGCGCCTCGTGTCGGCCGACCGCCACACCGCGCTGGCGAAGCTCGCCTGGCACCAGGGTGCTGCCATCGGCCAGCCGCAGGTCGTCCTCTGGAAGGTCGCGGAACAGCTCCTTGTGCAGCCAGATCAGTGCTTCAGGCGAATAGAGCCATCTGGCGGCTTCTGGGCCGTCGATCTCGAGCTTGCGGTCGACTTGGCCTTCGCACAGGGCTTCGGTGCGGATGTGGGCGACGGCCAGTCGCTGCTTGCGCGCGAGGTCGGCGTTGGCGGAAAAGTCCTGCTGCAGCGCGCGCTCGATGTCGCTGGGGCGGGTGTGCTCGCCCTCGATCCGGTTGGTGTAGTACGAGTTCATGCTGCGCAGGAGCTTGCGCAGTTCGGTTTGCGCAGTCTTGCCGGAGGCTGCCCCGAGGGCCGTAGCCTTGCGCATCAGGTCGCCGGCCTTCTCCAGCAAGGGCGCGAGCAGGGTCTCCGCAGGCATCAGCGGCTCGAACTGGTGCGGGGAGTCGTACTGCTGGATGATCTGCGGGTTCACGTGCAAGATTGTATGCGTGAAGAATACCTATGAAAAGTCTATCGTTCGCGTCTTCATGTGCGAGATGAAACGCAGGTCAAATGCTTTGATGTAACGTTGCCTCAGCTAGGTTCAGTTCGAGGGGGCTGATCGGTTGGTGAGCGGCGGTGGTGCCTGCAACAGGTGGCCGCAGCGAACATGTCGCCTTTTTCATGTCGCTGAAACCGTCGTTCGACGACACATTTGATTGACTTGTCGTTCGCAGTGACATATGCTCAAAACGTGTCGACGAAAATGGCTTCTTGCATCACGATGAGTTCGGATTCCGATTGGCGCCCCGAGCTGCCGTACAACCAGCTTCCCACGCTGCCGCCTGCCTTCGATCTTGAAAGCCGCACCGTGCTCAAGGCCTGCATCGAAGCCCGGGCCGCCTTGGCGGAGCTGAAGCAGGCCGCCGAGCTGATCCCCAACCAGACGATGCTCATCAATACGATCCCGCTGCTCGAGGCCAAGGACAGCTCGGAGATCGAGAACATCGTCACCACCACGGACCGGCTGTTCCAGTACGCCCACGGCCCCGCAGGTGCGCACTCCGCTGACGCCGCGACGAAGGAAGCGCTGCGCTACCGCACCGCCTTGCATCGCGGCTTTCTGTCGCTCAAGGAGCGGCCGCTGTGCACCGTCACCGCCGTGGAGGTGTGCCGCACCCTGAAAGGCGCGGACATGGACATCCGGCGCACGCCGGGCACGCAGCTGATCAAGGACCGCACGGGCGAGGTGATCTACACGCCGCCGCAGGGCGAGTCGCATCTGCGTAACCTGCTGGCCAACTGGGAGCGCTTCCTGCATGAGCAGACCGATCTGGACCCGCTGGTCCGCATGGCCGTGGGTCATTACCAGTTCGAAGCTATCCATCCCTTTACCGATGGCAACGGGCGGACCGGTCGCGTCATCAACATCCTCTATCTGATCCAGGAAGGGCTGTTGGGGCTGCCAATCCTGTACTTGAGCCGGCATGTCATTGCCCGCAAGGCCGACTACTACGGCCTGCTGCTGGGCGTGACACGGGACCGCGCCTGGGAGCCATGGCTGCTGTTCATGTTGCAGGCCGTGGCCGAGACCTCGAGGTGGACCACCTCCAAGATCACCGCCATCCGCAAGCTCTCGGACCACACGGCCGAGCACGTTCGCACCCGGCTGCCCAAGATCTACACCCGGGAACTGGTCGATGTGATCTTCGAGCAGCCGTACTGCCGCATCGGCAACCTGGTGGAAAAGGGCATTGCCCAGCGTCAGGCCGCATCCCGCTACCTGCACGACCTCGTCGACTTGGGTGTGCTGCGCGAGATGGCCTTCGGGAAGGAAAAACTCTTCATCCATCCCCGGCTGCTGGAACTGCTCGTGCAGGACAGCAACGAGATCCAAGCCTACGCGTGAGTGAGCCGCAGGTGCACCCGCCCTCCCGCTTCGACCCGATAGACCTCGACAGTGTTGCGTTGGACGCGCAAATCGCCCGGAAACCCGCGCCAATGCTGGACCTCATCAAAGTGGCGGTAGTCCTGACGGTACAAGCCGGCCTTCGCGCGGCCAGGCCCAGTCTTTCCGAGGGATTGCCGGCTCCATTGGTGTTTGAGTGGGGATGATTCGCACCGGTTGCAGATCCGAGTCATGCCATCCGCGGCAATCGCGAACCCGGCGATCTGTTCGAGGCTGGCGCGTGCTTGCGCCCAGCCAGGGTCTGGCCCGGCCGCCGATGAAGCGCGCCGGACCTACAGCCCCTTCAGCCAGGCCACCAGCAACGGGTTCACCGCATCTGGCGACTCCTGCTGCGTCCAGTGGCCGATGCCAGGCAGCAGATGCGCGCCGCGCAGGCCTGGCAGATGCGGCCTCATGCGGGCGACCATGTCCACGCCCGGCAGCATCTTCAGCACCAGGTCGCGATCACCGCCGATGAACAGCGACGGTTGGGCGATGACGCGATCCTTCAGGGTCTGTTGCCAGGCAAAGTCGCGCCGGTGATTACGGTAGCGGTTGAGCGGGCCGCGAAAGCCGCTGGCCTGGAACTCGGCCACGAAGAAGTCCTCGTCAGCGCGGCTCAACCACGCAGGGAAGGGCTCCGGGTCGATCAGACCATCGAGCAGGCGTGCGCCATGCGGCTTGGCGGGCCAGCTGCCATCGGGCGCATCGCCGCTGATCGCGTAGTAGAAGCGCCGCAGGGACGATCGGGGGTCCGCCTCCAGTTCGGCCTCGGCCACGCCTTCGTCCTGGAAGTACACCTGGTAGAAGAAGCGGCCCTTGGCGGTGTAGGCGGCCTGCACGGCGTCCAGGAAGCACACCGAGGGCACGCCGGTCCAGGGCACCGACAGTCCGGCCACGGCGCGCACGCGCTCCGGGTGGGCGAGGGCGGTGTTCCATACGATCGGCGCGCCCCAGTCGTGGCCGATCAGCACGCCCGTGCCATCGGGTGACAGTGCCTCTATGGCGCCGGCGATATCGGCGGTGATCTCTTCCAGGCTGTAATCGGCGACGGCCGGGGGTTTGTCGGATCCGCCATAGCCACGGACATCGATCGCACAAGCGGTGAATCCGGCCTGCGCAATCGGGCCGAGCTGGTGGCGCCAGCTGTACCAGCTTTCCGGGAAGCCATGAACCATCAGCACGAGCGGACCCTCGCCGGCGACCGCGGCGCGCAGCCGGATGCCGTTGGCGGTGAAGTGGATCAGGCGTGGCGTCATGCCGAGGCTCCTGCGGCGAGGCGGGTTGGGAGGGGCGAGTCTACGCCGCACGATCAGGATGGCTCGGGTTCCGGGCGGCAAGTCCGAGACGGCGGTTTTGCATGAAATTCGCGATTCAGTATATGATCAATTAATGATATTAATGGGGTGCATGGTCAAGCGGCATCCCGGCGAAAGGAGCATCGTGCCCTCGCATCGCGTTGAACCTGGCCGCCTGATCAAGGCCCCCGAGAACTTCCTGGACCCCCAAGGGGTGCGCGCCGTGATGCATGAGGCCCGGACAGGCCGGCGCGATTTCATACGGTCGGCGTTTGCCGCCGCCGTGGCCGGCGCCGGTACCGGGGCGCTTCGGGCGCAGTCCAATCCCGTGCCCACCGAGGGCGGGGATCCCAACATCCTGAACCTGCCGGCACACACCGCAGGACTCGGTCAACCGGTGGCCACCGACGGGTATGGCAAGCCCTCGCGCTACGAGGTCAATGTCCAGCGCCGGCAGAGCCCCGGCCTGACCCAGACTGCACAGGCCTCGGTCTCATTCGCGCCGCTGCAGAGCCTGTTCGGCATCGTCACGCCAAGCGGGCTGCACTTCGAGCGCCATCATCAGGGTTGGTGGGATGTCGATCCCTCCCGGCACCGTCTGATGATCAACGGGTCGGATCCCGGTCTCGTGAAGACGCCCAAGGTCTTCACCATGGACGAGATCATGCGTCTGCCTTCGGTGAGCCGCTTCCACTTCATCGAGTGCGGCGCCAACACCGGCATGGAGTGGGGCAATGTCGCGGTGCCCACCTGCCAGTACAGCCACGGCATGCTCAGCTGCAGCGAGTTCACCGGGGTGCCGCTCAAGACCCTGCTCGATCTCTGCGGTGCCGACGCGCGTCGCGGCCGCTTCGTGCTTGCCGAAGGCGCCGATGGCTCCTCGATGACCCGCACCATCCCGATGGAGCTGATCGAGAGCGGCGAGGTCCTGGTCGCCTACGGCCAGAACGGGGAGATGCTCAGGCCCGAGAATGGCTATCCGCTGCGCCTCGTGGTGCCCGGCGTCCAGGGCGTGAGCTGGGTCAAGTACCTGCGCCGCATCGAGGTCGGCGACCAGCCCTACGGCGCAAAGGACGAGGTGTTGCACTATGTCGACCTCATGCCCGACGGCAGGCACCGGCAGTACACCAGCATTCAGGAGTGCAAGAGCGTGGTGACCACGCCCTCGGGCGGCCAGGTGCTGCTCGACCGGGGTTACTACCAGATCACGGGTCTGGCCTGGTCCGGGCGCGGCAAGGTCAGGCGTGTGGATGTGTCGGTCGATGGCGGGGCCAACTGGCGCACGGCGCGGCTGCAGACCCCGGTGCTGACCAAGTGCCTCACCCGCTTCAGTCTCGACTGGGTCTGGGATGGCCGTCCGGCGATCATCCAGAGCCGGGCCATCGACGACACCGGCTATGTCCAGCCCACCTATCGGCAGCTGCGCGCGGTTCGCGGCTCGCGCTCGATCTATCACAACAACAGCATCCAGACCTGGCTGGTTCAGGAGAGCGGCGAGGTGAAGAATGTCCAGCTCTCCTGAGCGCGCGTGCATGGGCCTCAGGGGGCCTGTCATCATCCTGGGCGTCGTCGCGCTTGCCCTGGGCGTGTCGGCCGCGGCCGCCCAGCCCTCGGCCGGATACCCCGGGATCGGCCGCCCGGCCAGCCCCAAGGAGATCGCCGCCTGGGACATCGACGTCCGGCCCGACTTCAAGGGTTTGCCGCGCGGCAGCGGCAGCGTTGCGCAGGGCATGGACGTCTGGGAGGCCAAGTGCGCTTCCTGCCACGGTGTTTTTGGCGAGAGCAACGAGGTGTTCGCACCGATCGTGGGCGGCACCACCCGGGACGACATCCGCACGGGGCGCGTCAAGCGGCTGACCGATGAGTCTTTCCCCGGACGCACCACCATGATGAAGCTCTCGAGCGTGGCCACGCTGTGGGACTACATCAGCCGTGCCATGCCCTGGAACTCGCCCAAGTCGCTCAAGCCCGACGAGGTCTACGCGGTGGTGGCCTATCTGCTGAATCTTGCCGAGGTGGTGCCTGAGAGCTTCACGCTCTCCGATGCGAACATCGGCGAGGTGCAGCAGCGACTGCCCAACCGCGACGGTATGCGCACCGATCACGGCCTGTGGCCCGGTCGCACGCTCGGCAATGGCGGACGACCCGATGTGAGGGCGGTGGCCTGCATGAGCAACTGCGTCACCGAGCCGAAGGTCGCTTCCCTGCTGCCCGATCACGCGCGCAATGCGCATGGCAATCTCGCCGAGCAGAACCGGATGGTCGGCGCCCAGCATGGTGCCGATACCACCCGGCCCGGCAGTGGCGCACCGGTACGCGCTGCGTCTGCCGCCGCTGGGCCTGCGAATGCCAGCGCGGCCGCGGGTGCTGCGGGTGCTGCGGGTGCCGCGGGTGCTGCGGGTGCCGCGGGTGCCGCGGGTGCCGCAGCCCTGGCACTCTTCAACCGCCACAACTGCAGCGCCTGCCACGGCATCGATCGCAAGCTGGTCGGGCCGGCGATGCAGGAGGTCGCGCGCCGCCATGCGGCTCGCGCAGACAAGGTCGAGTATCTCGGCGCTAAAATCCTGGGCGGTGCGGCAGGTGGCTGGGGTGCCATCCCCATGCCTGCGCAGAACATCCCGAAGGCCGATGCCGACGCGCTTGCGCGCTGGGTGGCTGCGGGGGCGGCGCGATGAGCGCGCGTGGCTGCCCGACCGTCCGGTCCCGTACGACGGATTCACATTCCCTGTTCAAGGAGATTCCCATGCACACCACCCGACGCGCGGTTCTCGCGCAAGGCGCGGCCCTGGTCGGCCTGATGGCCGCGACCGGCTTGCTGCCTTCCGCAGCCCAGGCCGCCTGGACGCAGGCCGCCTTCGAGGCCAAGAACCTGGCCGATGCCGTCAAGGCGCTGGGCGGCGGCGCGCCCACCGAGAGCAAGGACATCACGCTCACCGGCCCTGACATCGCCGAGAACGGTGCGGTGGTGCCGGTGGGATGCTCCACCAACCTGCCAGGCGTGCGGCGCATGGCCATCCTGGTCGAGAAGAACCCCAGCGTGCTGGCCGCGGTGTTCGATGTCACCGACGCGGTCGATGCCAGCTTCACCACACGCGTCAAGATGGGCCAGTCATCCAATGTGTATGCGGTGGCCATGATGGCCGACGGCCGTGTGCTCTATGGCGTCAAGGAAATCAAGGTCACCCTCGGCGGCTGCGGCGGCTGATCCGGGCAATCCACAGGAGAAACGAACATGTCCGATCCGATGCGCATTCGCGCCCAGATGGCCGGCGACAAGGCCACGGTGCGCGTGCTGATGAGCCATGAGATGGAGACCGGTCTTCGCAAGGACTCCGCGGGCAAGACCATTCCTGCCTGGTTCATCCAGGAGGTGAGCGCCACCCTCAACGGCAAGCCGGTCATGCGTGCCGAGTGGGGTCCCTCGGTGTCGAAGAACCCCTTTCTGCAGTTCAGCGTCAAGGGCGCCAAGGCGGGCGACAAGATCGCCATCACCTGGACCGACAACAAGGGCGGCAAGCGCACCGACGAGGCCACCGTCACCTGAACCAACAAGCCGGGTGCACCGACAAGGTCCGGCCCGTGAGCCGGCCGCGGGCTCCGGCGATTCCCAACCGGGGGGACACATGATCAACATCGCATTCGCGGTCCTTGCCACGCTGCTTTCGGCCGCGGCATGGTCGCAGGGCAAATCGGCCGCCGATGGCATCGCCGAATACCGCAAACTGCTGGAGGACGGCAACCCCGCCGAACTCTTCGAGGCCAAGGGCGAGGATCTCTGGTCGCGAAAGCGCGGCCCCAGGAACGCCTCGCTCGAAGCCTGTGATCTCGGCAAGGGTCCGGGCGTGGTCAAGGGCGCGTTCGTCGAGCTCCCGCGATTTTTCGCCGACACCGGCAGGGTCATGGACCTCGAGACCCGGCTGGTGCACTGCATGCAGTCGCTGCAGGGCTTCGACGCTGCTGCCATCGCGGCCACGCCCTTCGGCCGCGGCGAGATGGCCAACGTCACCGCGCTTGCCACCTGGGTCGCTTCGGCGTCCCGCGGCCTGCGATTCAATCTTTCGCAGGCCCATCCCGAGGAGCGCCGCAGCTACGAGATCGGCAAGCGGACGTTCTTCTTCCGGGCCGGCACCCATGATTTCGCCTGCGCCACCTGCCACGCCACCGACGGCAAGCGCATTCGCCTGCAGGACCTGCCCAACCTCACCAGGAATCCCGGCGACGGGGTGGGCTTTGCAGCCTGGCCGGCCTACCGGGTGAGCAACGGCGAGATGTGGGGCATGCAGCTGCGTCTCAATGACTGCTATCGCCAGCAGCGCTTCCCGTATCCGGGTTTCGGCTCGGAAGTCACCGTGGCCCTGGCCACCTACATGGGCGTCAACGCCCGGGGCGCGCAGTCGATCGCCCCGGCGATCAAGCGCTGAACCCGGGGAGTGCCCATGCCATCCGCAAGCATCAGACTTACCGCCGCTGCCGTCGTCGCACTCCTCGCCGGCTGCGGACTCGTCGCGCCGTCCCCGTCGGAGCTCGACGCGCAGGCCGCCGCCGTCATCAACGCCTCGTTCCGCACGCAGGGCATCGCCAGCGTCGACCGTCTTCGGCAGGACCTTGCCCAGAGCGCCTGCTCAGGCGCTCAGCCCCCCGACGACGATACCGCCCAGCGCATCCGTGACCAGGCACTGCAGAGCATTCGCTGGCCCGCAGGCGGCCAGTACTTCGGCGACTGGGCACAGGGCGAGCGCATCGCGCAAAGTGGCCGCGGCATGACCTGGACCGATGCCTCTTCCGATCCCGCCAGCAACGGCGGCAACTGCTACAACTGCCACCAGATCGATCAGAAGGAGCTCTCCCACGGCACCCTCGGCCCGTCGCTCTGGAACTACGGCAAGGACCGGGGCATCAGCGATCTGCAGGCGCCCACCGCCGCCCCGATCATCCAGTACACCTGGGGCAAGCTCTGGAACAGCCATGCCTACCTGGCCTGCTCCAACATGCCGCGCTTCGGACAGCAGAAGCTCCTCAGCGAAGAGCAGATCCGGCACCTGATGTCGCTGCTGCTCGACCCGCGTTCCCCGGTCAATCGTTGAGCCATCCGCCATGAATCTCGGCCGCCGCGAGTATCTCCAGGTGCTGGGTGC
>NZ_CEXFHW010000167.1:0-8600 GCF_982640115.1 Quisquiliibacterium sp.
CTGGGCCGAAGGCGCCGAGCAGGCGCGACTGCAGTCGCTGCTCGCCCTCATCGGCCGGCGCGAGGGCGAGCGCACGATCATCAGGATTGGAGGGTAGGCGAGTGAGCAGTGACCAGGCCCAGCGGGCCCAGCCCCGACGGCCAAGGCCCGGGGCGCCCTCGGCAGGCGCCATCGTCATCCGCGCGCTGCTGCTCGCGGCTTTGCTCGCCCCGTTTCCCGCCGTGCGGGCGGCCGAGCCGCCGCCCGGCATCGCCGGGTCGTCCAACCAGATCACCCTCAATTTTCGCGAGGCCGAGATCGATGTGGTGGTGGCCGCGTTCAGCCACCTGATGGGTCGCGCCTTCATCGTCGATCCGAAGGTGCGCGGCAAGATGACGCTCGAAATTCCGAAGCCGGTGTCTCGCGCGCAGGCCTACCAGCTGCTGCAGGCCCAGCTGCGTCTGCAGGGCTTCGCGCTGGTGGACGCCGGGCAGACGGTGCGGGTGGTGCCCGAGGCGGATGCCAAGCTTCAGAACGGGCCGGTGGCGGCCGACCGGGCCGAGCTGCCGGGGGGCGATCAGATCGTCACCCAGATTTTCCGGCTGAGCTACGAGTCGGCCTCCAACCTGGTGCCGGTGCTGCGGCCGCTGGTCGGTGCGAACAATCCCGTGACGGCCTACCCGAGCAACAACTCGCTGGTCATCACCGATTACGCCTCGAACCTGCAGCGCATCGGCAAGATCATTGCAAGCCTGGACAGCCCGTCCACCGGTGAAGTGGAGGTCATCCCGGTGCGTCATGGCCTGGCCACCGATCTCGCCACCTCGGTCACCCGCCTGCTCGATGACACCCAGCGCGCAGCCGCGGGTGCGCAGGTCGATCCCGGCCAGCGCATCACGGTGCTGGCCGATGCCCGGCTCAATTCGGTGCTGGTGCGTGCGGCCAGTCCGGCGCGCCTGAACCTCGCCAAGAGCCTGATCGCACGGCTCGACCAGCCCAGCGAGCAGCCGGGCAACATCCGCGTGGTGTACCTGCGCAATGCCGAGGCGGTGCGCCTTGCGCAGGTGCTGCGCAGCGTGATCGCCGGCGATGCCGGAGGCGGCACCGGCGTGGGCACCCTCGGGCAGGGGCTGGCCAGCCTGTCGCAGGGCACCGCCCTGCAGGCGGCGGGCACGCCGGGTACAACGCCGGCGGGCGCCACCCCGGGCGCCGTCCCCGGCACGACATCGGGCACCGCCAGCCTGGCCGGCAGCACGCTGCCCGGCGCGGTGGCGCACAACGTGGGTGGCGTGATCATCGCCGCTGATGCCGCCACCAACTCGCTGATCATCACCGCGCCCGAGCCGGTCTACCGCAACCTGCGCGCGGTGATCGACCGGCTCGATTCCCGCCGCATGCAGGTCTACATCGAGTCGCTGATCGTCGAGGTCTCGGCCGAGCGCGCAGCCGAACTCGGCATCCAGTGGCAGTTCCTCAGCCAGGGCGGCAGCGGCGGCAACTCGGTGGTGGGCGGCACCAACCTGCCGGCGCGCAACAGCGGTGGCAACATTCTCGATGCCACCGCCAATGTGCTGGCGCTGGGCCAGGGCCTGAACCTCGGGCTGCTGCGCAGCGGCGCCATCGTGGGCAACCCCGGCGCCACCGGCGGCATCTCCCCGGTCAACCTCGGCCTGCTCGCCCGCGCCCTCGAGAGCGGCGCCAATGCCAACATCCTGGCCACGCCCAACCTGCTCACGCTCGACAACGAAGAGGCGCGGATCATCATCGGCCAGAATGTGCCCTTCATCACCGGCCAGTTCACCGCCACCGGCACCGGCGGCGCGGCGGTCAGCCCTTTCCAGACCATCGAGCGGCGCGATGTCGGCACCACGCTGCGCGTCAAGCCGCAGGTGTCCGAGGCCGGCACCATCCGCCTGCAGATCTTCCAGGAGGTCTCCAATGTGCAGGACCGCAGCCTCTCGGCGGGCCTGATCACCAACCGGCGGGCCATCGAGTCGAATGTGCTGGTCGATGACGGTCAGGTGGTGGTGCTTGGCGGCCTGATCGAGGAGCGGGTGGAGGGCGGCACGAGCAAGGTGCCGGGCCTGGGCGACATCCCCGTCCTCGGGCAGCTCTTCCGCTACGACAACCGCAAGCGGGTCAAGACCAACCTGCTGGTGTTCCTGCGCCCGGTGGTGCTGCGTGACGCCAATGCGGCGCAAAGCCTCACCGCCGATCGCTACGACTACATGCGCACCCTTCAGGGCGACTCGCGCCTGCCGTCGCGCTGGCTGCTGCCCGACATGCCGCCCTCGCTCCTGCCCTCGATGCCGAAACCCGCGGGCCCCTCGCCGTTGCCGCCGGGCGCGCCGGCCAGCCTGTCGCCGGACATCGACGGCGCCGTGCGGCGCTGAGGCTCCCGCCATGGCCAGCGTCTCGCCCGCCCGTTACGTGCCCTACGGCTTTGCCCGCAGTCACGGGGTGCTCGTGGCAGCCCAGTCGGGCGATGCGCTCGAGATCTGGGTGGGCCCCAGCACGCCGCCTTCGGCCCTGGGCGAGCTCGCGCGGGTCCTGCCCTTCCGGCTGGTCACGGTGTCCAAGGACGAGGCCGAACTCGCCGGCGCGATCTCGCGCGCCTACGCCCAGCAGGAAGGCTCGGCCGCCTCGGTGGTGGGCGAGGTCGAGAGCGACCTCGATCTGTCACGGGTGATGCAGGAGCTGCCGCGCATCGAAGACCTCCTCGAGACCGAGGACGATGCGCCGATCATCCGCATGATCAATGCGCTGCTCACCCAGGCCAGCCGCGATGGCGCCTCCGACATCCATGTGGAGCCCTTCGAGGGTTACTCGGTGGTGCGATTCCGGGTCGACGGCACGCTGCGCGATGTGGTGCGGCCGCGTCGTGAATTGCACGCGGCACTCATCTCGCGCATCAAGATCCTGGCCCAGCTCGACATCGCCGAGAAGCGCCTGCCCCAGGACGGCCGGATCGCCCTGCGCATCGGCGGGCGCCCCATCGATGTGCGGGTGTCCACGCTGCCCACCGGCCACGGCGAGCGCGCGGTGCTGCGACTGCTCGACAAGGAGGCTGGCCGCCTTGACCTCGGTCGCCTGGGCATGAGCGATCAGGCGCTTGCCGGTTTCGACCGCCTGGTGCGCCAGCCGCACGGCATCGTGCTCGTCACCGGGCCCACCGGCTCGGGCAAGACCACCACGCTGTACTCGGCGCTCGGCCGCCTGGATGCGGCCACCACCAACATCCTCACGGTGGAAGACCCGATCGAGTACGACCTGGACGGCATCGGCCAGACCCAGGTCAACGCGCGCATCGACATGAGCTTCGGCAAGGCGCTGCGCTCCATCCTGCGGCAGGATCCCGATGTGATCATGATCGGCGAGATCCGCGACCTCGAGACCGCCCAGATCGCGGTGCAGGCTTCGCTCACCGGGCATCTGGTGCTGGCCACGCTGCACACCAACGATTCGGTCTCGGCGGTCACCCGCCTGATCGACATGGGCGTCGAGCCTTTCCTGCTGTCGTCCTCGCTGCTGGGCGTGGTGGCGCAACGGCTCGTGCGCAAGCTGTGCCTGCCGTGCCGGCAGCCCGATCCGGTCTCCGGCGGCTGGCGCGCCGTCGGGTGCCTGGCCTGCAACCGCAGCGGCTATGCCGGTCGCACCGGCGTGTACGAACTGCTGGTCATCGACGACACGCTGCGTGCGCTCATCCACCGCAACGCCGCCGAGTCCGAGCTGCGCGCCGCGGCCCTGGCCGCGGGCATGGTGGCCATGCGCGAGGACGGCCAGCGCTGGGTGCGTCAGGGCATCACCTCGGCCGACGAGGTGGTGCGGGTCACCCGCGACTGATGGCTGCGTTCCGCTTCGAGGCGGCCGACGCGGCCGGGCTGCTCGAGCGCGGCGTGATCGACGCCGACTCGGCCCGCCACGCTCGCAGCCTGCTGCGCGAGCGCGCGCTGGTCCCGCTGGAGGTCACGCCGGTCGGTGCCGCGGCCGCCGGCACCGTGGCGCTGCCGGGGGGACGCCTGCGCAGCGCCGATCTCACGCTGGCCACCCGGCAGCTCGCCAGCCTGCTCGCGGCCCGGCTCACCCTCGAGCAGGCGCTGGGCGCGGTGATCGAGCAGGCCGATCGGGCGGTGGTGCGCGAGCGCTTCGCGGCGGTGCGTAGCGAGGTGGTGGCCGGCCAGACCTTCAGTCAGGCGCTGGCCCGCTATCCGCGCGACTTCCCCGAGATCTACCGCGCGCTGGTCGCGGCGGGCGAGGCTTCGGGCGACCTGTCGGTGGTGATGGCGCGGCTGGCCGATCATGTCGAGTCGCGCGCTGCGCTGGCGCAGCGGGTGGGGCTGGCATTCGTCTATCCCGCGATCGTCACCCTCGTGGCTGCCGGCGTGATCGCGGCGCTGCTTGCCTATGTGGTGCCGCAGGTGATCGGGGTGTTCGCGCAGAGCCGGCAGAAGCTGCCAATGCTCACGGTGGGCCTGATCGCGCTCTCGGACTTCGTACGCCACTGGGGCTGGGCGGTGCTGCTGGCGGCGGCCGCTGGCGGCGCGGGCTTTGCGTCGGCGTTGCGCTCGCCTTCCTTCCGTCTGGGCTGGCACCGCCGGGTGCTGGCCATGCCGCTCTTCGGCCGCCTGGTCCGTGGCGTGAACACCTCCCGTTTCGCCGCCACGCTCGCCATCCTGAGCGCCAGCGGCGTGCCGCTGATCCGGGCGCTGGAGGCCGGCGCGCTCACCCTGTCCAACGAGGCGATGCGGGTCAATGTGGTCGATGCGATCGCCCGGGTGCGCGAGGGCGCGTCGCTGTCGCGGGCGCTGGCTGCAGGCGGGTGCTTCCCGCCGCTGATGCTGCACATGATCGCCAGCGGCGAGGCCACCGGCCATCTTGCCGAGATGCTCGAGCGCACCGCGGCCACGCTCGCCGGCGAGACCGAGCGCCGTGCGCTCGCGCTCACCGGCATCCTCGAGCCGCTGCTGATCCTGCTCATGGGCGGGGTGGTGCTGCTGATCGTGCTGGCAGTGCTGCTGCCGGTGATCGAGATCAACCAGCTGGTGCGCTGATGGGCCTGCTGCGCCTTCGCCGCATGTTCCGCGCCGCCGGCCGTGATGCCCTGATCGTGTTCTTCGCGATCCGCGATCCGCGCACGCCGCGCCGGCTCAAGCTGGCGGCCGTGGCGGCACTGGCCTGGATCTTCTCGCCGGTGGATCCCCTGCCGGATCTCCCGCTGATCGGCTGGGTGGATGACCTGCTGGTCTTCAGCGTGGCCTTGCCCCTGATCATGCGCAAGCTGCCGGCGCCGGTGCTCATGAGCGCGGTGGCCAGGGCCGATCAGGTGATCGCGCTCTGGGGTCTGGTGCCCGGTAGCGGCGCGTTCGGTGAACAGGATCCGGTACGCGGTGCTGCCCAGGCCCGTCGCGGCGAGGCGCGGGGCGCAACCCCTCGGGCTGCTCGCGCACGCACCCGGGCCGGGCACGCAGCCGCCGCTCGCGGCGCAGCAGGCGCTGGCAACACCGCCGGCGCAGACGCTGGCGCAGACGGCGCAAGCCCTGCCGCAGGCCGCGCTCAGAGACGCAGCGGCCCCGCGTAGCCGGTCAGCTCCAGGTAGCCGCGCCCGGTCTCCCGACCGGCCTCGAGCACCCGGACCGCGCCCTCCCAGTAGTGCCCGCCGGTGCTGGCGCGGGCGTCGAGTTCCTGGTCATCGAGCAAGGGCTCCAGTACCAGCGTGCGCGCGCCGACCCGCACCCGCATGGCCACCGGATAGCTGCCGGCGCTGCGGCTCGAACGCCAGTGGCGCAGCGGCTGGAAGCTCACCGGCTCGCCCGGACCGCGCGTCGAAGCATTCGTCGCGGCAGGGGCAGCGTCGCTCGCCGGGCCATGGGTCAGACCGCTCGCTGGCAACCAGCGGGCGTGTTGCCAGATCTCGCCACCGTCTGCGGCGCGGATGCGAAAGGCCATCAGGGCGCTGCCGTCGTCGAAGTTCAGGCCGACCCAGTCCCAGCCCACCGCGCGTGGATCGAGCACCTCCGAGGACCACTCATGGTCCAGCCATGCCAGCCCCTGCTCGACCGTGCGTGAGCGACCGGCGATCACCACCTCGCCTTGCACCGCCAGGCGCGGTCGGCTGTAGTAGTGACTCGCCTGCGCGGGTTGCGGCCCCTTGCGGGAATAGCCCTCGTCGCCCTGCGGCTGGGGCGCGGCGGCGGGGGTGAAGCTCAGGGCAAGCCGGAAGTCGCGTGCCTCGATGCGGGTGCGGTAACGGTCGTCGGCATCGCGCGCGAGCTGCCAGCGCCCCAGGCGCAGGTCGGTGTCGGTCTCGCTGGCCTGCGCCAGGCCGAAGCCGGCGCGGGCACTGCGCTGGTCATGCCGCAGGCGGCCGTGGGCCGGATCGGCGATGGCCGCGTGGGCGAGCAGCAGCTGATGCGGGGCGAAGCGGCTGGGATTGTCGGGCGGATGCCGGGTGCGGCTGCGAAAGAAGGTCACCTGCACGCCGATCGGCTGGCCGGCGAGGCGCAGCCAGCCGGTGAGATACCACCACTCGGTACGGAATCCGGGGTGCGCGCCGTGGTCGCGCGGAAAGCGCAGAGGCCGGCCCGGCAGCACCGGCGCGAATTCCGGATGGTCGCCGGGGCCGGGAGCGGCCATCGAGCGGGCTGGCAATGCCAGCCCGCAGGCGCCGGCCGCGAGCATGAGACCTCGTCGCGCGATGCGTGCCATCACCAGTCCTCCCGCACGGCGCGCACCGGCGACTCCCCGGCCGCGCTGCGCGCCGCCAGCACGGCGGCCAGCTCGCCGAGCGCGATCAGCCCGAGCGCACTTGCACCCAGCAGCGCCCAGGGCCAGTGCATGTCCATGGTCCAGTGAAAGGACTGAGGGTTGACCCGATGCACCAGTACCCCGGCAATGGCCGCGCCCAGGGCCGAACCCCAGCCCACGCCGATGGCCACCAGCAGCCCGGCCTCCAGCGCAAAGACGCGGATGATCCGCGCGCGGGTCACGCCGAGGTGACGCAACATGCCGAACTCGCGGGCGCGAGCCAGGGCCTGACCGGCATAGGTGGCGGCCACGCCGAACAGTCCCACGCCGATCGCGATCGCCTCCAGCACATAGGTGACCGCGAAGCTGCGATCGAACACCCTCATCGACAGGGTGCGGATCTCGCCGGCGCTGCGCCAGTCCATCGCTGCCAGCGCGGGCAGCGCAGAACGGATGCGCCCGAGCACCTCGCCTGCGTCCGCCCCGGGCGCAAGGCTGATCGCCACATCGTTGGCGCTCGTGTCGCCGGTGAGTGCGATGTAGTCGTCACGCGTGAGGACCACGGCACCATGCTGCCGGGCGTAGTCACGCCAGACCCCGGCCACCCGCAAGGGCACCAACGCGCCGCCCAGCGGCAGGCTTACCTGCGCGCCGGGTTGCCAGCCATAGAGGTCGACCATGGCCTCGCTCACCCAGACCGGTCGCTCGCCCGGGGCCACGGCAATTGCCGCTCCGGTAAGGGGCAGCAGCCGCGAGACCTGCGTCGGATCGAGCGGCCTGGAGAGCACGGCCACCGGTGGGCGTTGGGTATCGAGCAGCAGTTCCTGGCTGCGCAGCAGCTCCACCCGGCCCACACCCGGCAGTGCGGCGAGGCTCGACTGCATGGCTGGCGTCAGCGCGGCGCTTGCGCCCTGGCCGCCAGCGCGGCCATACAGGTCGGCGGGCAGTACGGTGTGCAGCCAGTCGGCCACCGAGTGCCGGAAGCTGTCGACCATGATCGCCATGGCGCTGGACAACGCGAAGCTGGCCACCACGCCCGACAGCGCCACCGCGGCGGCGCCGGGAGCCCGACGCAGCCGCTGCAGCGCCAGCCAGGCGCCGGGGGCGCGCCACAGGCCGGGCGCGGCGTCGTCGAGCAGGCGCGACAGCCATGCCGTGATCGGACCGACCACCAGGATGCCGGCGAAGAGCCAGCAGGCGATCGCGGCGTAGGCGCCCAGCGGCAGACCCTGCATGGCCGGCAGCGCCATCAGCAGGCCGCCGCTCAGCACCAGCGCGGCGGCAAGGGCGGCACTCCGACGCGTGCGCCGGGTGCCCCGAGGGCCGCCGCCGTCATCGTCATCGACGCCATGGCGGATCGCCCGCGCCGGCGCGAGCCGGGTCACCCGCAGCGCCGGCGCGATGCCGCTGGCCAGCGCGGTGGCCAGGCCAAGCAGGGCGAAGCCGGCGATCACGCCGGGCTCGGCGGCGAGCGCCACCCGCGCGCCGCTGAAGTAGCCGCCGCCGAGATCGCTGCCCATCGTGCCCAGGAGCAGCGCGGCCAGGCCCAGCCCGCCGGCCACACCCAGTACCGCACCCGCCAGGCCCAGCAGCGCGGCCTGCGCCATCACGCTGGCCAGCGCCCAGCGCGGCGGTGCACCGAGCATGGCCAGCAGCGCCAGCACCGGCGCCTGACGGGCGGTGGCCAGCGCCACCGTGGCGTGGACGATGAAGCCACCGGTGAGCAGCGCGACCAGCGCGAGCACCGAGAGATTGACTCGATAGGCCCGAGAGAGATTCGACATCCGCTGGCTGCCCGCCTGGGGTGTGCTCCAGATCGCATCGGCGGGCAGACGGGCTGCCCAGCGCGCGCGGGTCTGCCCGGCCGAGCCGTCATC
>NZ_CEXFHW010000168.1:0-8504 GCF_982640115.1 Quisquiliibacterium sp.
GCGGCCCGCGGGCCAGCGAGCGGTACTGATGGATTTCGAGGCAGGTCATGATGCTCGATTGTAGTTTGCCCGGGCCACGCCGAGCGCGAGAAGACCGGCAGCCAGCCCCCAGAAGGCCGAGCCGATGCCCGCCACGCTCAGGCCCGAGGCGGTCACGCCGAAGGTGATCAGCGCGGCGTCGCGGTCGCGCTCGTCGGCCATGGCCTGGGCGAGGCTTGCACCGATGGTGCCCAGCAGTGCGATGCCGGCGATGCCGGTGACCAGCTCGGCCGGGAAGGCTGCGAACAGCGCGGCCACCGTGGCGCCGCCCAGGCCCACCGCGAAGTAGAAGACCCCCGCGGCGATGGCGGCGGTGTAGCGGCGGGCCGGATCCTCATGGGCTTCGCGGCCCATGCAGATCGCGGCGGTGATCGCCGCCAGGTTCAGCGCGAAGGCGCCGAAGGGCGCGAGCAGCACATTGACCACGCCGATCCAGCCCAGCACCGGCGAGATCGGCGTGGCGTGCCCGCTTGCGCGGATGGCGGCCACGCCGGGCAGGTTCTGCGAGGCCATGGTCACGATGAACAGCGGCAGGGCCACGCCGATCAGCGAGGCCATCGACAGGCTGGGCGTGACCCACTGCGGGCTCGCCCAGGTCCAGTGCACGCTGTCCAGCCGCAGGCTGCCTTGTGCGCTGGCCAGGGCGATGCCCACCCCGAAGGCGAGCAGCACCGCGTGCCGCGGCAGCCAGCGGCGCCCGGCCAGCCAGGCGAGCAGCATGGCCAGCACCAGGCCCGAAGGCGAGGCGAGCGCGCCGAAGGCCTGCAGCGCGAATCGCAGCAGCACGCCGGCGAGCATGCCGGTGGCGATCGCCATGGGGATGCGATTGAGCGTGCGCTCGAACAGCCCGGAGAAGCCGGCCAGCGCGGTGAGCCCGGCCGCCACCAGGAAGGCGCCGGTAGCCTCGGCCATCGAGGTGCCGCCGCCCGAGACGGCGAGCAGCGCCGCGCCGGGCGTGGACCAGGCGGTGACCACCGGCAATCGCCAGCGCAGCGACAGGCCGATGCAGGTGACGCCCATGCCCACGCCGAGCGCGAGCATCCACGAGGCGAGCTGCGCTGGCGTGGCGCCGAGCGCGGCCGCGGCCTGGAAGACGATCACCGCCGAGCTGGTGAAGCCCACCAGCACGGTGATGAAGCCGGCCAGGACCGTGGAGCTGGAGAAGTCGGCCAGGCGCATGGGCGCCGGCCGCGTCAGAAGCTGCCCGGCACCAGGATGTCGGGTCCGACCTCGGCGAGATTGCGCCGACCGCAGAAGGCCATGGTGAGGTCGAGCTCGCGGGCGATGATCTCCAGGGCCTTGGTCACGCCGGCCTCGCCCATGGCGCCCAGGCCGTACAGGAAGGAGCGCCCGATGTAGGTGCCGCGCGCGCCCAGGGCGACGGCCTTGAGCACATCCTGGCCGCTGCGCACCCCGCCGTCCATGTGCACCTCGATGCGATCGCCCACGGCATCGACGATGGCCGGCAGCGAGGCGATGGACGACAGCGCGCCATCGAGCTGGCGGCCGCCGTGGTTGGACACGATGAGCGCATCGGCCCCCGTCTGCACCGCGAGCCGGGCGTCTTCCACATCCTGGATGCCCTTGAGGATCAGCTTGCCGCCCCAGCGCTTCTTGATCCACTCGACATCGCCCCAGTTGAGCGTGGGATCGAACTGCTGCGCGGTCCAGGCCGACAGCGAGGACATGTCGGCCACGCCCTTCACATGGCCGACGATGTTGCCGAACTGGCGCCGCGAGGTGCCGAGCATGCCCAGGCACCAGCGCGGCCGGGTCATCATGTTCAGGATGTTGGCCAGGGTGAGCTTGGGCGGCGCCGACAGGCCGTTCTTGAGGTCCTTGTGGCGCTGGCCGAGGATCTGCAGGTCGAGGGTGAGCACCAGCGCGCCGCAGCCGGCGGCCTTGGCGCGGTCGATCAGGCCCTCGATGAAGGCGCGGTCGCGCATCACATAGAGCTGGAACCAGAAAGGCTTGCGGGTATGTGCCTTCACGTCCTCGATCGAGCAGATGCTCATGGTGGACAGCGTGAAGGGCACCCCGAAGCGCTCGGCTGCGCGCGCCGCGAGGATCTCGCCGTCGGCGTGCTGCATGCCGGTGAGCCCGGTGGGGGCGAGCGCCACCGGCATGGCGACATCGACGCCGACCATGCGCCCGGCGATCGAGCGGTTCTCGAGATTGACCGCCACCCGCTGGCGCAGCTTGATGCGCTGAAAGTCGCTCTCGTTGGCGCGGTAGGTGCCTTCGGTCCACGAGCCGGAGTCGGCGTAGTCGTAGAACATGCGGGGCACGCGGGCCTGATGCAGGCGGCGCAGGTCTTCGATGCAGGTGATCACGGTCATGGCGCAGGGCTCTCCTTGGGGGCGATGTTACCCATGCCCGATGGCGGCGCGGGCCATGGCGTAGCGCGGCGCGGGGCGGCAGGTTCCGCAGGCGGGCCTATCGACCGGGTTCAGGCCCCGGCCAGGCGCGCGCCCAGCCAGAGCATCAGCAGGCCCGCGGCCGCGTGCAGGGCGGCATCGCGCCGGCGGGCCCGATGCGGGTCGATGCCGCGCCGCCCGCCGTCCGTGCCATCGCCCCACAGGCGCGCAGCAAGGCGGGCCGCCCCGAGCGCGAGCGCGAGGCTCCACAGCGTGCTGGTCGCGCAGAACACCAGGCCGAGCAGCGCCATGGCCCGCGCGGGGCTGGCGGCATCGGCGGCCACGAATTGCGGCAGCAGCGCCAGAAAGAAAAGCGCCACCTTCGGGTTCAGCAGGTTGCCCAGGCAGCCCTCGGCCAGTGCACGCCAGGGGCGGCCGGTGTCTGCGTTGGCGCGTGCGGCGATGCCTGCCGTCGGGAGCAGGGGATCCGAGGACGGCGATGGCCTGCCGCGCAAGGCCCATGCCTTGGCCAGCAGGCCGGCGCCGATCCAGACCAGCCAGAGCGCGCCGGCCATGCGCAACAGGCCGAAGAGCGTGGGCGAGGCCGCGATCAGCGCCGCCAGCCCGAGCGCGGCCGCGATCGCGTGGCCCAGGCAGCCCAGACTGACCCCGAGCGCCGCGGCGATGCCCTCGCGCGGGCCGCCGGCCGCGGCGCGCCCGAGCACATAGAGCGTGTCCTGTCCCGGCGTGAGGTTGACCAGCACGGCGGTGAGCACGAACAGCGGCAGGTTCTCGATGCCGGTCATGGCGCGCGAGCATACCCCGGCGCACGCCGGGCATTCCGGGCTGACGCCAGCCGGACGGCATGGCCGCAGGGGCAGCGGTATGCTCGCCGTCATTGACCATGGGAGATGACATGAAGGACGCCCTCGACGACGAGCTCGGCTTTGCGGCCTGGAGCCAGCAGCCGATCCGCTACATCGACCGCACCCATGCCTGGTATGACGCGCTGGGTTACGGCAACCCCTACCGCTATGCGCAGTACGCGCAGGTGCCGTTCACGCCGCTGCGCAAGCCGCTGGCCGAGTCGCGCGTGGCCCTGCTCACCACCGCGGCGCCCTACCAGCCCGACAAGGGCGACCAGGGGCCGAACTCGCCCTACAACGCGGCGGCCAAGTTCTACGAGGTGTACTCCGGCGACACCGCGATCGACCACGATCTGCGCATCTCCCATGTCGGGGTGCACCGCAGCTTCATGTCCGATGACTCGGGCTGCTGGTTTCCCCTGCCTGCACTGCGTCGCGCGGCCGCCGCCGGGCGCATCGGTGCGGTCGCGGCGCGATTCCACGGCGTGCCCACCAACCGCAGCCAGCGCCACACCCTCGAGACCGACGCGCCCGAGGTGCTGGCGCGATGCCTCGCCGATGGCGCCGATGTCGCCGTGCTCTTGCCCAACTGCCCGGTCTGTCACCAGACCATGGCGCTGGTGGCCCGGTACCTCGAGGCCGCCGGCCTGCCCACGGTGGTCATGGGCGCGGCCCGTGACATCGTCGAGCTGTGCGGCGTGCCCCGATTCCTGTTCAGCGACTTTCCGCTGGGCAATGCCGCCGGCCTGCCGCACGACCGTGCCTCGCAGCAGGCCACGCTCGAGCTCGCGCTGCGTCTGCTCGAGACCGCGCCTGCGCCGCGCACCACGGTGCAGAATCCGCAGGTCTGGCCAGGACCGGCCGACTGGCGCAACGACTACCTGAACCTCGCCCGGCTCAGCCCCGAGGAGATCGCGCAGCGCCGTGCCGACAACGACCGGATCAAGCAGGTCGCCCAGGGCGTGCGCGACGCCACGCTCACCACCGCGGGCGGCGGCGCGTGAGCGCGGCGTCGGGCCCGGGTCAGGTTGCGGGCGCCGGACCGGGCGAGGCCGCAAGCGCAGGCGCGGCCGCGCCGGATGACGGACCGCCGCCACTGGCCGGTGTGCGGGTGCTCGATTTCACCCACTACCTCGCCGGCCCCTACAGCACCTTCCAGCTCGCCATGCAGGGTGCCGAGGTGATCAAGATCGAGCCGGTCGACGGTGACGACATGCGCCGCAATCCGCTCGATGCCACCTGGGCTGCGCGCGACATGGCGCCGTCCTGGATGGCGGTCAATGCCGGCAAGCGCAGCCTCACCCTCGACCTGGGCCGCCCCGAGGCGCGCGAGATCGTCCACCGGCTGGCCGCGCGCTGCGATGTGGTCTGCGAGAACTTCCGGCCCGGCGTGCTCGAACGCAAGGGCATGGGCTGGTCGCAGCTCTCGGCGCTCAACCCGCGGCTCATCTACTGCGGGCTCTCGGGCTTCGGCAGCACCGGGCCCGAGGCGCGCACCGCCAGCTTCGACGGCAAGATCCAGGCGATGTCGGGCCTGATGTCGATGACCGGCGATGCCACCAGCGGCCCGATGCGCGCCGGCTTCGCGGCCGCCGATGTCACCGCCGGCATGATGGCCGCCTTCGCGGTGGTGAGCGCGCTCTATCAGCGCACGCACACCGGCCGCGGCCAGTTCGTGGATGTGGCCATGCTCGACGCGATGCTCAACTTCCTCAACGGCCAGATGGCCGAGTGGCAGGTGGTGGGCCATCGCCACCCGCCGCTGGGCAACGGATCGGTGAGCCGCAAGCCCACCGCCGATCGCTTCCGCTGCGGCAGTGGCCACATCGTGCTGGCGGTGCTCACCGACCGGCAGTTCGCCAACCTGCTGCAGGCCATCGGCCGCGCCGACGCGCTCACCGACCCGCGCTTTGCCGACTGGCCGGCGCGCACCGCCAACATCGCTGCGCTGCGCGCGCTGATCGAGGACGGCATGGCGCAGGGCGATCCCAAGGACTGGGAGCGGCGCCTGACCGCGGCCGATGTGCCCTGCGCCACGGTGCACAGCCTGGCCGAGATCGCCGAGCACCCGCAGCTCGCCCATCGCGAGCTGCTTCGCGAGGTCTGCACCCCGCACGGCCCGGTGCGTCTGGTCGGGCCGGGCTTCCGGCTTGCCCACGGCAACGGGGGCATCGGGCCGGTGGCCGCGGTCGGCGCGCACACCGAGGCCATCCTCGGCGAGATCGGCTACGACGCCGCGCAGATCGCCGCGCTGCGCGCGGCGAAGGTGGTGTGAGCGCGGTCCTTGCCGGGCCGCGGCCGCGGGTGTTCCCGCTGTCGGCCGTCAGCGCCCGGTGAAGGCGGCGGGCCGCTTCTCCACGAAGTGCGCCACGCCCTCCTTGAAGTCCTCGCTGCCGAAGCTGGCCAGCATCTCCTGGTTGCCCACCTCGATGGCCTGGCGCAGCGGCAGCTGCGCCACCCCCCAGACCTGGCGCTTGATCACCGCCATCGAGCGCGGCGAGACATTGGCCGCGAGGTCGGCGGCGTACTCGCGCACCGCCGCCATCAGCTGCTCGCCGGGGTAGACCCGGTCGACCACGCCCAGTCGCAGGGCCTCGTCGGCGTCGAACTTGCGGGCCGACACCAGCAGATCGAGGGCGGCCGAGTGGCCGGCCACCCGCGGCAGCGTGAAGCTGATGCCGTGCTCTGCGATCAGGCCGCGGCGCGCGAAGGCGGTGGTGAAGCGGGCCTCGCGGGCGGCGAAGCGCTGGTCGCAGTAGAGCGCGTAGACCAGGCCCAGCCCGGCGCAGGCGCCATTGATGGCCGCGATGATCGGCTTGGGCACGGCCGGGAAGTAGGAGTGCTGGGTCTGGTAGTCGGGGCTGGAATCGGGGTCGAAGGCCTGGCCGGCGGCGGCCTCGGCGCCGTTGGCCTGGCTGCCGCCGCTGCGGCCGCGGCTGCTGATGGTGTTCAGGTTGTTCATGTCGGCGCCGGCGCAAAAGCCCCGGCCGGCGCCGGTGAGCACGATCACGCGCACGCCGGGGTCGTCGGCCGCGCGGCGCATGGCGGCGCGCATCTGCTCGCCCATGGTGCCGGTGTAGGCGTTGAGCCGGTCGGGCCGGTTCATGGTGATCGTGGCGATGCGCTCGGACACGTCGTACAGGATCTCGCTGTCGCTCATCTCGGGTCTCCTCGGGTGAATGTCGGGGTCTGTCACCAGGTGTCGACCGGGCGCTTGCGCTGCGCGCGCGCGGCCGGCCGCGGGATAGAGCGCAGGGCGCGCAGGATCCAGCGGCGGGTGTCAGCGGGATCGATCACATCGTCGATCTCGAGGTGTGCGGCCATGTTCAGGGCCTTGCCCTGACGGTAGGCCTCGTCGACCTTGGCCTGGAAGAAGGCCTCACGCTCGGCCGGATCGGCGATCGCCTCCATCTCCTTGCGAAAGCCCAGGCGTACCGAGCCCTCGATGCCCATGGCGCCGAACTCGCCGCTCGGCCAGGCCACGGTGAAGAAGGGCGCGGTGAAGCCGCCGCCGGCCATGGCTTGCGAGCCCAGGCCGTAGCCCTTGCGCAGCACCACGGTGAACAGCGGCACGGTCATGGTGGCTGCGGCCACGAACATGCGCGAGACCCGGCGCACCGCGGCCTCGCGCTCGGACTGCGGCCCGACCATGAAGCCCGGGGTGTCGCACAGCGAGATCACCGGCAGGTCGAAGGCATCGGCCAGCTGCAGGAAGCGCCCGGCCTTCTCGGCGGCCGCGGCATCGATCGCACCGCCGAGGTGGCGCGGGTCGTTGGCGATCAGCGCGAAGGGCTCGCCCTCCAGGCGCACCAGCGCGGTGACGATGCCCACGCCGTAGGCCGCGCGCAGCTCGAGCACCGAGTCCTCGTCGCAGAGCAGCGCGATCACGCGGCGGATGTCGTAGACCCGCAGCCGGTTCTCGGGGATCGCATGGCGCAGCTCGCGGGGGTCGGCAGCCCGCCACTCGCTGCGCGGGCCCTGGAAGTAGGACAGGTAGCGGCGCGCCGCGGCCACCGCCTCGGCCTCGTCGCGCACCGCGATGTCGACCACGCCGTTGGGCACCTGCACCGACATCGGCCCGACATCCTGCGGGCGGTGACGCCCCAGGCCGCCGCCTTCGATCATGGCGGGGCCGCCCATGCCGATCGAGCTGTTCGCGGTGGCGATGATCACATCGCAGCAGCCGAGCAGCGCGGCATTGCCGGCGAAGCAGTAGCCCGAGGTGATGCCCACCCGCGGCACCAGGCCGGACATCCGCGCGAAGTGGTGGAAGGTGGTGAGGTCGAGCCAGGCCACGCCCGGCCAGTCGACATCGCCGGGCCGCCCGCCACCGCCCTCGGCAAAGAGCACGATCGGCAGCCGCCACTGCTCGGCGAGCTGCAGCATGCGGTCGGTCTTCTTGTGGTTGTAGGCGCCCTGGGTGCCGGCCATGACCATGTAGTCGTAGGCCAGCACCAGGCAGCGCGCCTGCTCCGGCGGGCAGTGCGCGCCGTTGACCGTGCCGATGCCGGTGACGATGCCGTCGGCGGGCGCATTGCGCTGCAGGTCGTCCATGGAGCGGCGGCTCCATTGCGCGGCGATGGCCAGCGCGCCGTACTCGACGAAGCTGCCGGCGTCGACCAGGTCGGCGATGTTCTCGCGCGCCGTGCGCGAGCCGGTGGCATGGCGCCGCGCCACCGCGGCTGGCCGGTTCTCGTCCAGGCCGAGCGCGTGGCGGGCGAGGGATTCGGCGAGATCGGGCCGGATGCGGCCCGGATCGGTGTCGCCACCCGCGGCCCGGGCGGCTGTGCCGACCTCGGCGGGTTCGATCAGCGCGAGCAGCTGCTCGGCGCTCACGGTCTCGCCCGGCGTGGCGCACAGCCGGCGCAGGATGCCGCCCACCGGCGCCTCGATCACATGCTGCATCTTCATGGCCTCGAGCACCACCACGGTGGCGCCGGCGGCAAGGCGCTCGCCCGCAGCCGCCTCGAAGGCGACCACGGTGCCATGAAGCGGCGCGAGCAGCGGCACCAGGCCCTCGGCCTGCGCCGCGGCGGCGTCGGCAGTGGCGCTCGCGGGCGCCGTCGGGGCATCGAGCCCGGCCTCGGCCCGCAAGGCCGGGGCGTGGGCCTCGATGAAGCGGGTGTGGATGTCGCCCCGCTCGAGCTCCGGGCGTTGCAGCAGCGCCCGCAACAGGGGCAGGGAGGTGGCCACGCCCTCGATCTGGAACTCGGCGGCGGCGCGGCGCGCGCGGCGCAGTGCC
>NZ_CEXFHW010000169.1:0-8373 GCF_982640115.1 Quisquiliibacterium sp.
TGCCTGCTCCAGCGCCTGCAGCGCGGCCTCCTGCGCCGCAGCCGACACGGTGCTCATGCCGGCGGCTGGCGCAGCAGCGCGAGCAGTTGCGCGAACACCTTGGGCGTGCCGGCGACCACTTCCTCGCCGAAAAGATGATCGCCTTCGCCGGTGAAATCGCCGATCAGCCCGCCGGCCTCGGTGACCAGCAGGCTGCCCGCGGCCACATCCCAGGGCGCGAGGCCGAGTTCGAAGAAACCGTCGTAGCGGCCCGCCGCGACATAGGCGAGATCGAGCGCGGCGGCACCCGGGCGGCGCAGGCCTGCGGCCTTCTGCATCACCGCCTTGAGCATCACCATGTAGCGGTCGATGTCACCGATGCGCCGAAACGGAAAGCCGGTGCCGATCAGCGACTCCTCCAGCCGGGCGCGGCTCGCCACGCGGATGCGCCGGTCATTCAGGAAGGCGCCGCGGCCGCGGGTGGCGGTGAACAGCTCGTCGCGGTTGGGGTCGTAGACCAGGCCCTGGGTGACCACGCCCTTTTCCATGAGCGCGATCGAGATGCAGTACTGCGGCATCCCGTGGATGAAGTTGGTGGTGCCATCGAGCGGGTCGATGATCCAGACGAAGTCGGCATCGCGGGCGTGTTCGGCGGCGCCCTTGCCCGGGGTGTGCCCGGACTCCTCTGCTAAGATCGAATGGCCCGGGTAGGCGGTGATCAGCGTGTCGATGATTGCCTGCTCCGAGGCGTGATCCACCTCGGTGACGAAATCGTTGCGCTGCTTGCGGGCGATCTTCACCTGATCCAGATCCAGGCTTGCCCGGTTGATGATCCGGCCTGCGCGGCGCGCGGCCCGGACCGCGACGTTGAGCATCGGGTGCATGTCGGATCCCGTAAAACCGTCCATTCTAAGGTATCGCGCTGGACTCGCTGCATCGCACAGGGCCGAGGCTGCTCGACAGGGTCAGCGTGGTGCTGGTCTCGCCCAGCCACGGCGGCAATGTCGGCGCGGCGGCGCGCGCCATGCGGGTCATGGGCCTGCGCCGGCTGGCGCTGGTCGCGCCGCGCTTTCCCGGCATCGCTGCGCACCCCGAGGCGCTCGCCTTCGCCAGCGGCGCCACCGATGTGCTCGCGCTTGCCACCGAGCATGGCTCGCTCGACGAGGCCCTGGCCGATGTCCACCTCGCGGTGGCGGTCAGCGCCGACACCCGGGAGTTCAGCGCCGCGCCGGTGCCGCCCTGGGAAGCCTGCACTCAGGTGCTCGCCGAGCTGCGTGCCGATGCCGCCTTGCGGGTGGCGCTGGTGTTCGGCACCGAGCGCACCGGCCTGTCCATCGAGCAGGTGCAGCGCTGCGGTCTTGTCACCGCCATTCCCGGCGAGGCCGACTATCACTCGCTCAATCTCGCCCAGGCGGTGCAGGTGATCTCCTGGGAGCTGCGACGCGCGCTGCTCGCCGCCGAGCCTGCGCCGGTGGCGGCCGAGCCCGATGCCGGGCCACCCGCCACCCTGGCTCAGCTCGAGCGCTTCCACGAGCACTTCGAGCAGGCGCTGGTGGCGGTGGGCTTTCTCGACCCCGCCGCGCCCAAGAAACTGCTGCCGCGCATGCGGCGGCTGTTCGCGCGGGCCCGGCCGCGCGCCGAGGAGGTCGATCTGCTGCGCGGCCTGTGCAAGCAGATGCTGTTGGCGGCGCAGGGCCGTCTGCCTGGACGTCCGCCGCGGGCCTGAGCATGCGTGGTCCGTCCGCGCCCGGCCTGTCGGCCACGCTGATGCGTGGCGGCGCTCGCAAGGCGCTGTTCCTGCTCGGGCGTGAACTGCCCGCGCGTGCCCGCGATCGCGATGCCCTCATCGCCCGGCTGCTCGGCTGTCCCGATCCCTCCGGCGCCCAGCTCGATGGCGTGGGTGGAGGCAGTGCCGAGACCAGTCGCGTGGTGGTGGTGACCCCCTCGCTGCGTGATGAGTGCGACATCGATGCGCAGTTCGGCGCGGTCGATCCGCGCGAGGGTTGCATCGACTGGTCGGTGGGCGAGAGCGACCTCCTGGCTGCCGCAGGTCTCTTCGCGCTGCTCGAGGGCCTGCATCCCTGTGCCGAGGGCGTCACCCGGGTGCGCATCTGGCATGCCGCCGCCCGTGCCCGCGTGGATGCGCTGGTGCCGGTGCGCGCGGGCGAAGTGCTGCAGGGCGGGGCCTTCAGCGACGAGGGCGTGCCGTTTGCCGGCATCGAGATCCGGCTTGAATTCCTCGACCCCACCGATGGCGGGCGAGGCGGCCCGCTGCTGCCCGATGGCGCACCGGTGCAGCAGCTCGTGGTGCCCGGCCTGGGCAGTCTGGACCTCACCCTGCTCGGCGGAGGGTGGCCGGCGGTGCTGGTGCGCGCCGATCGTCTCGGCCTCACCGGGCGCGAGACCCTGGCCCAGCTCGAGCGCGACCGGCGCCTGAAGGCCCGCTGCCAGGCGGTGCTCGCGGCCGCGGCCAGCCGCCTTGCCGAGGCAGGCAGCCTGGGGCCCCAATCGCTGCTTTTCGCGCATGTCGATCCGGCCGCGGCTGGCGGCGGCGAGCCTGCGCTGGTCTGGGTGGCGCCGCCTGCGGCTTACCGTGCCCGTGGCGGACCGGCGGTCGATGCGACCGAGATCGACCTGCTCGCCCGCGCCTGGGTCGATGGCCGGCCGCAACCGGGACTGGCCCTGTCGGCGGCAGTGGCGGTGGCGATCGCCGCGGCGCTGCCGGGCAGCGTGGTCCATGGGGCCGCTCGCACCCTGCCGGGTGTGCCCACCCGCATCGGCGCACCCGGTGGCCCGTTGGCGGTCGGTGCTGATCTGGTCATGAGTGGCGAGCACTGGCGGGTGGAGAAGGTCGCGCTTTCGCATGGCGCGCGGCGGCTGATGAGCGGACGGGTGTTCGGCGCGCCGGCCTGATGGCTCGCCAGCCGCCAGCCGCCAGCCGCCAGCCGCCAGCCGCCACTGCCCTGCCCGTGCTCAGCGCGCTTTGTGGGGCCGGCTTAGAATCCGGGTCCCGTCGGCGCGGCCCCCGGCCCGGTCGCCGGCAGATCCAGGAGACTGCCTTGCTCTTCGAACGGCTGCGCGAGGACATCGCGACCGTCATGGAAAAAGACCCGGCCGCGCGCTCGCGGCTGGAAGTGCTGCTCTGCTACCCCGGGGTGCACGCGCTCTTCATTCATCGCATCGCGCACGGCTTCTGGCGCGCAGGCCTGGTGCTGCCGGCGCGCTGGCTCAGCCATCTCGCGCGCTTTCTCACCGGCATCGAGGTGCACCCGGGCGCCAGCGTCGGCCGACGGGTCTTCATCGACCACGGCATGGGCGTGGTGGTGGGCGAGACCGCGGTCATCGGCGATGACTGCACCATTTATCAGGGCGTCACGCTCGGCGGCACCGCACTGAATCGCGCCAAGCGTCATCCCACGCTGGGCCGTGGCGTGGTGGTGGGGGCGGGCGCCAAGGTGCTCGGGCCTTTCACGGTGGGCGATGGCGCGCGCATCGGCTCCAATTCGGTGGTCATCAAGGAAGTGCCGGCCGGTGCCACGGCGGTGGGCACCCCGGCGCGGATCATCCTCGAGGAAGACGACAAGCGTCGTGAGGAGAACGCCGCGCGCATGGGCTTTTCGGCCTACGCGATCACCCGCAGCGCCGGCGATGATCCTCTGGGCATGGCCCTGAACCGTCTCATCGATCATGTTGCCGAGCAGGACCGCCGCATCGAGGCGCTGCAGGCTGCGCTCGATGAGCGCATCGAGGCCTCGCAAGGGCGCTGAGGCCTCGCAAGGGCGCCGCGGCGTCCGCCAGCGCTGAGGCTTGCCGCGGACTCGGGCTCAGCGCCCGCCGAAGTCGGCTGGCATCGCCGCAGGCACCGGCGCAGGCCATGGTCCCACCGGGCTGATCATGCTGTCGCGGGCCAGCAGCATGCCACCGCGTCCGCGTTCCGCATCCCAGTCAGGCAACACCCAGCGCTGCGCGGCTTCGCCGTTGAGGCGCAGCCGGTGATGCGCCGGCCGATGGGTGTGGCCGTGGACCAGCAGCCGGCAGCGCCACTGCGCCATCAGCGCCGACACGGCGTCGGGGCTGACATCCATGATGGCGTCCTCGCGGGTCTGCTTGGCGAGTTCGCTCTGCGCGCGCATGACGCGTGCCGTGGCCTGGCGTTCAGCCAGGGGGCGGGCCAGGAAGGCGCGTTGCCAGGCCTCGGTGCGGGCCTGGGCGCGAAAGGCCTGGTACTCGGTGTCGCCGGTGCACAGCGCATCACCATGGGTGAGCAGCACGGGCGTGCCGTCGAGCTCGATCCGGCAGGGATCGGGCAGCAGCTGCGCCCCGCTGGCCTCACACCAGCCCGGTCGGGCTTCGGCCTGCAGCAGGAAGTCGCGGTTGCCGCGCATGACGCCCACCGCGACGCCACGTTGCGCGAGCCCCGCGAGCGCCTGGATGAAGGTGGCCTCGACACCCTCGTGCGGTAGCGCGGCGATCTGGTCATCGCCCACCCAGGCATCGAAGGCATCGCCCAGCACGAAGACATGGCTGACCGCCTGCGCTTCGCGCAGAAAGGCCTCCAGGAAGAACCGGCCGGTGCGCGGCTGCGCATCGGCCAGGTGCATGTCGGAGACGAACAGCGCCGCCTGCCCGCGGCGCACGCTCAGCATCGCCGGCTTACTGGCCGGCCACCACCGCGGCCGACTCGATGGTGATCGCCTCGGCCGGCACATCGCCGAAGGGGCCCTTGCGGGTGGTGGGCACGGCGCGGATGCGGTCGACCACATCCATGCCCTTGACCACCTTGCCGAACACCGCGTAGCCATGGCCGTCGGGTTGCGGATGGTTCAGGCCGGCGTTGTCGACCACATTGATGAAGAACTGCGCCGTGGCCGAGTTGGGGTCGCCGGTACGGGCCATGGCCAGCCAGCCGCGGTCGTTCTTGAGGCCGTTCTGCGACTCGAGCGGAATCGGGCCGCGGGTTTTCTTCTGGCCGAAGCCCGACACATTCTTGTAGAAGTCGGCGGTGAAGCCGCCGCCCTGGATCATGAAGCTGCCGATGACGCGGTGGAACACCGTGCCGGCATAGTGGCCGTCGCGCACATACTGCAGGAAGTTCTCGACGCTGCGCGGCGCCTTGTCGGGGTAGAGCTCCAGCACGATCTCGCCCATGGAGGTCTTGAGCGACACCTGGGGATTGGCCGCGGCAGCGTCCTCGGTCATGGACAGCGCGACCAGCAGGGCGCCGATCAGGGGCAGTTTCTTCAACATGGATCTCTCCGCAAGGGTGGGTGGGTTCAGGGTTGCCGGGTGATTCGCCGGATGAGTTCGCGGGCCAGCCCGAGCTTTTCGCGGCTGGCCGCGCCGGCCGGGTCGAGCTGCCCGGCGCGGGCCCAGGCGCGCTCGGCCATGCGCAGGTAGACATCGCCAAGGTTTTCCTGGGCCAGGGCATAGCCGGGCAGGGCGCGCACCGCGTTCTCGAGCGCGACCCTGGCGCGGTCGAGCTCGCCGCGGGCAGCGAGCATCACTGCCAGGTTGTTGTGCGGCTCGGGCAGTTCGGGGAAGTCCTGGGTCAGCTGCTCGAAGACCGCGATCGCGTCATCGGCCCTGCCAGCTTCGGCGAGCAGCACGCCATAAAGGAAGCGCAACTGCGGGTTGCGGGGATGGTCGCGCAGGGCGGCATCGAGCGCGGCGAGTGCCCCGGCGCGGTTGCCTTCGCGGATCAGGCGTTCGGTCTGCTCGAGCGCCGTGACCGCCGAGCGCGGGTCGCTGAACCCGGCCGATCCGGTGGCGGCTGCGGGTGGACGCATCCCGGGCGTGGGCTGCACCGAGAGCCCCGGCAGCGACACGCCGGGTGCCGCGGGAGCGGTTGGCATGGGCTGCGCGCGGCCGCTGCCGGACAGTGTCCCGAGCAGCACCAGCAAGACCGCCGCCTGCCAGGCCGATCGGCCTGAAAGCAAGGACTGGCGCGGGTCTCGAGGCCAACCCCCCGATGCTATACTCGGTTGCATCCCGTCATTCTAGCAACCGCGCCCGGCGCCCCTGCCTGGAGCGGTCCCGCCTGCATGCTGCGCATCCACAACACGCTCACCCGCCGCAAGGAGGACTTCGTCCCCGCCGAACCCGGCCAGGTGCGGATGTACGTCTGTGGCATGACCGTCTATGACTACTGCCATGTGGGCCACGCCCGCATGCTGGTGGCCTTCGATGTGGTGCAGCGCTGGCTCCGGGCCAGCGGCTACCGCGTCACCTATGTGCGCAACATCACCGACATCGACGACAAGATCATCCGTCGCGCGGTCGAGAACAACGAACCCATCGCGGCGGTCACCAACCGATTCATCGCCGCCATGCATGAAGACACCGATGCCCTCGGTGTGCAGCGGCCCGAGCACGAGCCGCGTGCCACCCAGTATGTGCCGCAGATGCTCGGCATCATCGACCTGCTCGAGCGCAACGGCTATGCCTACCGGGCCGCTGATGGCGATGTCAATTACTCGGTGCGCCGGTTCGCGGGCTACGGCCGGCTCTCGGGCAAGTCGCTCGACGACCTTCGCGCCGGCGAGCGGGTGTCCGTGGATGACGCCAAGCAGGATCCACTCGACTTCGTGCTCTGGAAGTCGGCTCGCCCCGAAGAGCCCGAGGATGTGAAGTGGGCCTCGGCCTACGGGCCGGGCCGGCCGGGCTGGCACATCGAGTGCTCGGCCATGTCCACCGCGCTGCTCGGCAAGACCATCGACATCCATGGCGGGGGTGCCGATCTGCAGTTCCCCCATCACGAGAACGAGATCGCCCAGAGCGAGGGTGCGCATGGCGGCCAGTTCGTGCGCTACTGGATCCACAACGGCTTCGTGCGGGTCGACGACGAGAAGATGTCCAAGTCGCTGGGCAACTTCTTCACCATCCGCGATGTGCTGCAGCGCTTCGATCCCGAGGTGGTGCGGCTGTTCATCGTGCGGGCCCACTACCGCAGTCCGATCAACTACTCCAACGCCCACCTCGAAGACGCGCGGGCGTCGCTGCTTCGACTGTACAACGCGCTGTCCGATGAAGCCGCCGGGCCGGCCGAGGCCGCGCTGATCGACTGGTCGCTGCCCTGGGCCGCCCGCTTTCGCGAGGCCATGGATGACGACTTCAATACCCCTGAGGCCATGGCCGCGCTCTTTGAGCTCGCGGCCGAACTCAACCGCACCCGCAGTCCGGCCCTCGAGGTGCAGCTGCGGGCACTGGCCGGGGTGCTCGGCCTGCTGCAGCGGCCGTTGGCCGAGGTGCGTCGCGGTGGCCTGCAGGGTCGTGCTGCGGCCGCCCAGGCCGGGCTCGATGATGCCGCCATCCAGTCGCGCATCGACCAGCGCATGCAGGCCAAGAAGGCCCGCGACTTTGCCACGGCCGATCGCATCCGTGCCGAACTCCTGCAGCAGGGCGTGGTGCTGGAAGACAGCGCCGCCGGAACCAGCTGGCGCCGTGCCTGAAGCCGGGGCAGCAGGCGCACGCGCCGAGCCGTCAGCGGTCCCCTTCTGGGATCAGGCCCGGCGCTCCCTGCTGCGGCGAGATCCCGTGCTCGCCGGCATCATCCGGGCCTGCGGGTCGGCGCGCCTCCAGCCGCGTGGCGACCCCTTCCTCACGCTTGCCCGGTCGGTGGTCGGCCAGCAGATCTCGGTGGCGGCGGCCCAGACCATCTGGAACCGTTTCGAGGCCGCCTGCGGCGAGGTGCATCCCGAGCGCGTGGGTCGCCTTCGCGTCAGCACGCTCGCGCGCTGCGGCCTGTCGGGGCGCAAGGTGGAATACCTTCGCGATCTCGCCGGACGCTTTCGGCGCGGCGAGATCGACCCGTCTCGGTGGCAGTCGATGGACGATGAATCGGTCATCGCCGAGCTCACCGAGGTGCGCGGGATCGGCCGCTGGACAGCCGAGATGTTTCTGATCTTTAATCTGCAGCGACCCGATGTCCTGCCGCTCGACGACATCGGGCTGCTGAGGGCGGTGGCGCTGCACTACCCGCTGGCAGATGCGGGTCCAGAGGGTGGCGCGGCGGGCGCCCCAGGCATGCAGGCGGCCGAGCAGGCCGGCAGCGCGGCCAGCCGGCACCGGCTCAACCGGGTCCGGGCCCAGGCACTGGCCGAGCGCTGGCGGCCGTGGCGCTCGGTGGCCACCTGGTATCTGTGGCGCAGTCTCGATCCGGTCCCGGTCGAATACTAGGAGTCGTTCATCCATGAAGCCCACTTTCCTCGACTTCGAGCAGCCGATCGCTGATCTCGAGCAGAAGATCGACTCGCTGCGATTCGTGCGCGATGACTCCGCGGTCGACATCGCCGAGGAGATCGACCGGCTGCAGAAGAAGAGCCAGGGTCTGGTCAAGGAGACCTACAGCAAGCTCACGCCCTGGCAGGTCGCCCAGGTGGCGCGCCATCCGCAGCG
>NZ_CEXFHW010000170.1:0-8141 GCF_982640115.1 Quisquiliibacterium sp.
CGAAGCCGAAGTAGTGCGGCAGGATGACCGCGCGCACCCGCTCGCGCAGCGCCTCGGCGACCGCCGCGCCGGTGAGCTCCAGCCCTGCCCCCACCGGCATGAACACCGGTCGCGCCCGCAGGGCCACGATCGGGTAGATCATGGTCGGACAGTGATAGGCCGGCACTGCCACGCGATCACCCGGTCCCACGCCGGCATCGCGCAGCGCCCAGTAGGTGGCCACCTTGCCCGAGGGCACCATCAGCGTGTCGGGCGCGAAAAAACGGCTGTCCACCGGGAAGGCAGGCCCGCCATCGCCGGCGCGACCAATCACCGGCAGGGTGGGGAACCAGGGCCGCGGATGCGCCGGCGGCATCGGCTGCAGGCGCTGGAAGAGCACCTCGGGCGCAGACATGGCGCTCAGGCGGGCAGCAGCCGCGCGAGGTGATCGACGATGCGCTGCGCCGCCTGGCCATCCCAGAGCGGCGGCCGGCGCCCGGCGGGAACCTCGCCGCGCAACGCGCGTCTGGCGGCGCGCACGATGCCCGCCGGGCGGGTGCCGGCCAGCAGGTTGGTGCCCTGCTCGACGGTCACCGGTCGCTCGGTGTTCTCGCGTACCGTGATGCAGGGCACGCCCAGCGCGGTGGTCTCCTCCTGCAGGCCACCGCTGTCGGTGAGCACCAGCGCCGCGTCCTTCCACAGCGAGAGGAAATCCATGAAGGAAAGCGGCTGGGTGTCGATCACGCCGGGCGGCAGGCTCAGGCCGGCGCGCTGCAGGCTGGCCCGGGTGCGGGGATGCACCGGGAACACCAGCGGGAGTTCCGCGGCCAGCTCGCCCAGGGCGGCGACGATGCCGGCCAGCACCGCAGGCTCGTCGACATTGGAGGGCCGATGCAGGGTGACCACGCCGTAGCGCGGCAGACCGGCGCGCAGCGCGGTGCTGCGAAAGCCGGCGGCATCGGCCTGCGCCAGCCGACCGAGCTGATGCATGAGGTTGTCGATCATCACATGGCCGACGAAGAAGATGCGCTCCTCGGGCTTGCCCTCGCGGCGCAGGTTCTCGCAGCCCGACGGTTCGGTCACGAACAGCCAGTCGCTGATCGCGTCGGTGGCCAGACGGTTGATCTCCTCGGGCATGGTGGTGTCGCCGCTGCGCAGGCCGGCCTCCACATGGGCCACCGGAATCTGCCGCTTGCGCGCGGTGAGCGCGCAGGCCAGCGTGGAGTCGACATCGCCCACCACCAGGGTGCAGTCGGGGCGCTCGCGCAGCAGCACATCCTCGTAGGCAAGCATGATCCGCGCGGTCTGGCGGGCATGGCTGCCGCCGCCAGCGCCCATGTGCACATCGGGCGCCGGTATGCCCAACTCCTCGAAGAACACCGCGCTCATCTCGTGATCATGGTGCTGGCCGGTGTGCACGAGGCGGAACCGGAACGCATCGGCGCGCGCCTGCAACGCCCGCACGATCGGGGCGATCTTCATGAAGTTGGGCCGCGCGCCGGCCACCAGGTCGATCAGTCGGGTCATCGTCTGAACCGGCATCGTGTCATGGCCGGGCTGTCCGCGGTTTGCGCCCGGTCAGCCGCCGGCCACCGGCCGGCCGATCGAGTGGTACTCGAGGCCGTGCCGGGCCACCGTGGCGGGGTCGTAGAGGTTGCGACCATCGAAGATCACCGGCTGGTTCAGGCGGGCGCGAATCTCGTCAAAGGAGGGCGAGCGGAATTCCTTCCACTCGGTGACGATCACCAGCGCGTCGGCGCCGCGCACCGCCTCCAGCGGCGAGGCGGCCAGAACCAGGTCGGCCCGCTCGCCATACAGGCGGCGGCACTCGTCGGCGGCGATCGGGTCGTAGGCGGCCACGCTCGCCCCCTCGTCCCACAGCGCCTGCATCACCGCGCGGGCCGGCGCCTCGCGCATGTCATCGGTGTTGGGTTTGAAGGCCAGGCCCCAGAGCGCGAAGCGGCGGCCGGCGAGGCTGCCGAAGCGGGCCCGCGCCTTGCGCACCAGCACGCTCTTCTGGTCCTCATTGACCTGCTCCACCGCCTTGAGCAGGCGCAGCGGCGTGCCCTGCTCCTCGGCGGTGCGGATCAGCGCCTGCACATCCTTGGGGAAGCACGAACCGCCATAGCCGGTGCCGGCATAGAGGAAGGACCAGCCGATGCGCGGGTCGGAGCCGATGCCCTGGCGGACATCCTCGATGTCGACGCCCACCGCCTCGGAGAGGCGGGAGAGGTCGTTCATGAACGAGATGCGGGTGGCCAGCATGGCATTGGCCGCGTACTTGGTGAGCTCGGCGGCGCGCCGGCTCATCACCAGGGTGCGCTCGTGGTTGCGCTGGAAAGGCTGGTAGAGCTCACGCATCACCGCCTCGGCCTGCGGGTCGGACACGCCGAGCACGATGCGGTCGGGCTTCATGCAGTCATCGACCGCCGCGCCCTCCTTCAGGAACTCGGGGTTGGAGACCACCGAGAAGCCGTGCGCCACGCCGCGCGCGGCAAGCTCCTCGGCCACCGCCTGCTCGACCCGGTCACCGGTGCCCACCGGCACCGTGCTCTTGTCGACGATGACGCGGTAGCCGGGCATGTGCCGGCCGATGCCGCGGGCCGCCGCCAGCACATGGCGCAAGTCGGCCGATCCGTCCTCGTCGGGCGGCGTGCCCACCGCGATCATCTGGATGAGGCCGAACTCGGCGGCCTGCTTCGGATCGGTGGTGAAGCTCAGCCGGCCGGCCTCGACATTGCGGCGGACCACCGGCTCGAGCCCCGGCTCATGGATGGGAATGATGCCCTGACGCAGGCGCTCGATCTTGCCGGCGTCGATGTCCAGGCAGAGCACCTCGTTGCCCATGTCCGCCAGGCAGGCGCCGGTGACCAGACCGACATAGCCGGTGCCGATGATGGTGACTTTCATGTGCTCTTTCCAGTTGATTCCCTGTGCGTCGGCCCGTCGACCGAGACCCGCGAAAACAGTTGCACCAGCTGCTCCACCCGCGCCTCCCAGCCGTTGGCCGCGGCATGGGCCAGGATGGCCTCCCGCGACCAGGCTCGGGTGAGGGCGTCTTCCAGCGCGGTCTCGAAGGCGGCCTCGTCCCAGAACGGCACCAGGGTGCCGAGCTGCGGGCTGCTCACCACCTCGGCATTGCCGCCCACCGCGGTGCTGATCACCGGCAGACCGAAGGCCATCGCCTCCAGGAACACATTGGCCCAGCCCTCGTAGGCGGTGGCCAGCGCGAAGACATCGGCCGCGGCATAGTGCCAGCGCAGCGCCTCGGGCGTCTGCCGTCCGCACAGCCGCACCGCGTCGGCAATGCCCAGCGACGCGGCCTGGGCGGCCAGGGCCGGGCCGAGATCGCCCTGGTCGGCGCCGCCGCCCACGATCAGACAGACCAGATCCGGAAAGCGACGGCGCAGCCGCGCCACCACCGGCAGCAAGCGCTGGAAGCCCTTGCCGGGCACCCGGTTGCCCACCGAGATGATCACCGGCGCATCAAGGGAGAGTCCCAGCCGGGCGCGGGCCTCGGCGCGGGGCGCCGGCGCGAAGCGGGCGAGGTCCACGCCATTGCCGACCACCGTGAAGCGCTGTGCCGGCTGGCCGAGCGGCGCGCCGACCTCGCGCACCAGCGACTCGCTCACCGCGATCAGGCGGGCGGCGCCGGCCAGCGCCTCGCGCAGCGCCGGCTCGCAGGCCGTGCCGAGCAGACGCTGATCCTTGCTGCCGCGCAGGCTGAGCACCACCGGCAGGCCGAGCCGCCGGCCGATGCGCACCGCGGCGTAACCGTCGGGATAGCCGAAGTGGGCGTCGATGACCGTGGCCTGCAGGCCCGCGGCCACCCGCCGCACCGTGGCCTCGGTGCAACGGGCCATCAGCCAGCCGTCGGCCCGCTTGAGCACACCGGGCAGGCTGACGAAGCGCGGCCGGTGCACCTCGATGCCGTCCATGCGCTCGAAGCGCGGCGCCGGCGCGCGAAAGCCCGGCCGCCAGTGGCGGATGAGGGCATCGACCGGCGACCAGGCCTGCGGCGCCACCACCGCCAGCGGCAGGCGTTGCGCCACCCGGAACATGCGCTCGCGGATGAACAGCCCCGCGCCCGGCGCAGCCGGGCTGGGAAAGAGGCTGGCATAGACCAGCACCCGGGCCGGCGCGGACGGATCCGTGACGGTCAACGCAGTCCGAAATAGATGTTGGCGGTCAGAAAGCCCTGCTTGTTGCCGCAGTCGAAGCGCTTGCCGCTGAAGCGGCAGCCATGCAGGCCGGGGGTGTCGATCTGGCCGGCGAGCGCGTCGGTGAGCTGGATCTCGCCGCCGGCGCCGGGCGCCTGGGTCTCGAGCGTGGCCAGCACGCCGGGATGCAGGATGTAGCGGCCGACCACCGCGAAGGTGGAGGGCGCGGCCTCGACCGCCGGCTTCTCGACGATGGCCCGCACCTTCATGCTGGTGCCGCTCGAGGACTCGGGGTCGATGATGCCGTACTTGCTGACATCGGCGCGCGGCACCTGCTCGATGGCGATCACGCTGCCGCCGGTGGACTGAGCCACCGGCAGCATCTGGCTGAGCACGCCCTGCGGGTGGCCGTCGATGAGGTCATCGGGCAGCAGCACCGCGAAGTGCTCGTCGTCGCCGATCATCGGCCGCGCGCAGAGCACGGCGTGGCCCAGGCCGAGCGGCGCGGGCTGGCGCACGAACAGCACCTTCACATGCGACGGGATGATGTTGCGCACGGCATCGAGCGCCTCGAGCTTGCCCTTGGCCTCGAGCTCGGCCTCGAGTTCGGGGGCACGATCGAAATAGTCTTCCACCGCCCGCTTGCTGCGGCCGGTGACGAAGATCAGGGTGTCGCAGCCCGCCTCGATCGCCTCGTCCACCGCGTACTGGATGATCGGCCGATCGACGATCGGCAGCATCTCCTTGGGGATGGACTTGGTGGCGGGCAGGAAACGGGTGCCCATCCCGGCCACCGGGAACACCGCCTTGCGCAGACGCATGCCGAGCCTTCCGAAAATCGCTGGTAATCCGCCATTATCGCCCGGTCGCGCGCGCCTGAGGGCTGCCCTGCCGCAATCCCGAGCGCAGCGCCGCGGCTTAATCTGCCGGTCATGCGCGCCGGGGCGAGGGCACCGACGGCTAGAATCGCCCCACTCCCACCGGAACCCCCTCACCATGCCACCCGACCGCGTCGACACCCTGCTGCGCGCCATCCTCGAATCGGCGGTCGGCCAGCGCGCCCTGCCGGCGTCGCTGACGGCCGACACCGCCCTGCTCGGTGCGATCCCCGAGCTCGACTCGATGGCGGTGCTGGCAGTGCTGACCCAGATCGAGGAGGACTTCGGCCTGAGCATTCCCGATGACGAGGTCAGCGCCGACATCTTCCTCACCTACGGCGACCTCGCCGGGTTCGTGCGCGCCAGACTGGGGTGAGCCTGCCGCCCCGCCTGCTTGCCGAGCGTCTGACGGGCTTCGCGCACGGGCCGCGCTGGGCGCAGTGGGCGCTGCCCGGCGCCGGCACGGCGGGCCGCGGCGGGGTGCTGATGGTGCAGTCCTTCCTGGATGAGCAGCCGCTCGGCCGGCGGGTGCTCTCGGCCATGGCGCGACGCCTCGCCGCCGATGGCTGGACGGTGCTCATCCCCGATCTCTTCGGCACCGGCGACTCGGCGGGCGATCACGCCGAGGCCAGCCTCGACCTGTGGCGAGGCGACCTCGACCGGGCCTGTGCCCTGCTGCGCGCGCGAGCCCGCGACCCCGCGCCGGTGCTGATTGGTGCGCGCCTGGGCGCGCTGCTGGCCACCGATCTGGTCGGACGACTGCCCGTGCCGCCGCGAGCGGTGGTGCTGTGGAATCCACCGGCGAGCGGCGCGGCGCTGATCGATCCACTTCGGCGCCTGGGGCGGCTGGGGGCAGCTGGGTCCGCCGGGGCGACGGCGGCTGGGGGCAAAGCCGGTGCAACGGGCAAGGCGGGCGCGAGTCCGGCGGGCGACGATCGCGGCGATGGCGACGACCGCGACGACCGCGGCGACCGCGGCGACGGGGCCGGCCGCGGTAGCGGGGCCGGCCGCCTCGCGGGCTACCCGGTGGCGCCGGCATGGGTCGAGGCCCTGCGCGCCCTCCGGCTGGACCAGGCACCAGCCACCACGCCGGCCCCCGGCGCGCCCTGGCTGGCGGTGCAGGGCCAGCGGGTGATCGAGCCGGGTCAGCCCGCGCCCGCGGCGCTGCAGGCCGCGGTGCATGCCTGGCAAGCGGCCGGCTGGCAGGCGCAGGCGCGTCTCGTCTCGCAGGAACCCTGGTGGAACGCGATGCAAGCGGTGGACACCACGGCGCTGCAGGATCTGACCGCTGCCTTCATCGGCGCGCTGCCGATCGCGTCAGAGGCCGCGATCGAGCGGCCCGGCTCGGCGCAGGCCGGCGCAGAGCAGGCCGGCGCAGAGCAGGCCGATTGCGAGCAGGCCGGCTTCGCACTGCCGGCTCCAGAGGCATTCCCCCCGCGCGAGCCCTCCCCGATGGTCATCGCCGGCGCGCAGGGTCCGCTGATGGGCGCGATGACGCTGCCGGCGGCCAGCCCCGTCGCCCGCCTGCTGGTGGTGCCCGGCCAGCCGCAGACCCGCGTCGGATCGCACCGCATGTTCGTCGACCTGGCCCGAGGTCTGGCCGACGCCGGCATCGCAAGCCTGCGCGTGGACATCGGCGGCTGGGGCGACAGCCCGGGCGAGGCCGGGCCCTTCGAAACCGCAGTGCCCGACATCGTGACCGCGGCGCGCGCCCTGACCGCATCGGAGCAACCCGACGGCGTCAGCGCGCCGCTCTGGCTGTGCGGCCTGTGCGATGGCGCGAGCGCCGCGGCACTCGCGCTGCCAGCGCTTCAGGCCGCAGGCATCCCGGTGGCCGGCGTGGCCTTGATCAATCCCTGGGTGCGCAGCGAGGCCAGCCTGGGTGCGGCCATGGTGCGTGGCTACTACGCCCGGCGGATCCTGGCGCCCGAGTTCTGGCGCCGTCTGCTGCGCGGCGAGGTGCCGGTCCGGCATCTGGCGGGCGACCCGCTGCGCCATCTTGCCGCCGGGCTCGGCCTGCGGGGACGACGGAGCTCTGCTGGCGCCACGCCCAGCGCCACACCCAGCGCGACGCCGATTGCCGATCTGCCCGCCGCCCTGCTGACGGCGCTGCGTCGCCACCGCGGCGCGCTGCTCACCGTGCTGAGTGGTGCCGACCTGACCGCCGATGAGACCGAGGCCCTGATCCGTGGCCAGCGCGCCTGGCGGCAGCGGCTGGAAGTCCAGGGCCAGGTGCTGCGGGTGCCGGGCGCCGATCACAGCCTGAGCGAGCCCGGCCACTGGGCAAAGGCAATCGACTGGCTCGGGACGCAGATCGCGGAATGCGCGCGGCAGCGCCGCTAGCGCTGCCGATCCGATCCCCGGCCTCGGCCGGCCATAATGGCCGCCGACCCCACCTGCCTGTCAACCCTCCCACCGCGAGGCGAGCCCATGTCCGTGAAGGCGCAAGTCACCGAACTGAAGACCCTGTCGTGCAGCGCCGCCTGGCGTAACTACTACTTCGTGAAAGTCACCACCGCCGACGGCGTGGTGGGCTGGAGCGAGTTCGACGAGGGCTTCGGCTCGCCGGGCGTGGGCGCGGTCATCGAGACCCTGGCCCGCCGGGTGGTCGGCCAGTCGGCCATGGACCACGAGCGCATCCGCGAGGAACTGATGGCGGTCACCCGGCCCGGCGCGGGCGGCGTGGTCGGCCAGGCGCTGGGCGCCATCGAGAACGCGCTGCTCGACGCCAAGGCCAAGACCCTGGGCGTGCCCTGCTATGAACTGCTCGGCGGCAAGATGCGTGACCGGCTGCGGGTGTACTGGTCACACTGCGTGACCTGGCGGGCCTCGCGCCGGCCGCACTACCAGCCCGAGATCACCGATGTGGAAGGCGTGCGGGCCCTCGCCCGCGAAGTGCGCGAGCGTGGCTTCACCGGACTGAAGACCAACATCTACCGCTACGAGAACGGCCAGATCAAGGGCTGGGCGCCGGGCTTCGGCAACCCCAACCTGCCCGCGCTGAACATGGAGCGCAACATCGCCCAGGGCGTGCGCGAGCACCTCCAGATCATGCGCGAGGCCGCCGGCCCCGACATGGACATCCTGCTCGACCTGAACTTCAACGCCAAGACCGAGGGCTACC
>NZ_CEXFHW010000171.1:0-8114 GCF_982640115.1 Quisquiliibacterium sp.
CACGACGATCAGGCCCACGCCCGCGGCCAGCGCCTGCCGGCGCAGCAGCAACGCCTCGCCGGCGAACTCCGGCGCATCGAGGTGGCAGTGGGTGTCGACCAGCACGGCGGCCGGCGCGATCCGGCTCAGGCCGGTGAGAGCACGCCGTCGCGCAGCGCCAGCACGCGATCGGCGCGGCCGGCGAGTTCGCCGTCGTGGGTGACGATGATGAAGGCCGTGCCCGACTCGCGGCCCAGCGACTCGATCAGCGAGAAAACCTGCCGCGCCGTGGCGCGATCGAGATTGCCGGTGGGCTCGTCGGCGAGCACGCAACGCGGCCGGGTGACCAGTGCACGGGCCAGCGCCACCCGCTGACGCTCGCCGCCCGAGAGCTCACCCGGCAGGTGCGCAAGCCGGGCGCTCAGACCCACCTGCTCGAGCACGGTGGCGGCCTCGCGGCGCGCCTGCGCGGTCGGCAGACGCCGGATGCGCAGCGGCATGGCGACATTGTCGATGGCACTGAACTCCGGCAGCAGGTGATGGAACTGGTAGACGAAGCCGAGCAGCCGGTTGCGCCGGGCGCCGCGCTCGGTCTCGCCCAGGCCCGAGACATCCTGGCCGTCCCAGCGCACCTCGCCGGCACTCGGGGTATCGAGCCCGCCCAGCAGATGCAGCAGCGTGCTCTTGCCCGAACCGGAGGCGCCCACGATGGCCACCCGCTCGCCGGGCCGCACCGCGAGCGAGACCCCGTTGAGCACCTGCACCCCGAGCCCGCCGTCGTCGTAGCGCTTGCACAGGCCGGTGCAGGCGAGCACCGGCACCTCGGCCGCGGGGCCGGCCACGGCGCCCGCGTCCGCGGCCGCCCGGGCGCCCGCACCGTCGGAGGACATGGCCGCCGGCTCACTCATAGCGCAGCGCCTGGGCCGGTCGCACCTGCGAGGCACGCCAGCTCGGATAGAGCGTGGCCAGCAGCGCCAGCGTGCACGAGACCGCGGCGATCAGGCCGACATCGGGCCAGCGCAGATCGCTGGGCAGATGGCTGATCACATAGATGCCCTTGGGCAGCACCTGGAAGCCGAACAGGCGTTCCACCGTACCCACCACCCCGTCGATGTTCAGCGCGAGCAGCACGCCGCCAGCCACACCCAGCCCGGTGCCGAGCAGCCCGACCACCGCGCCCTGCACGATGAACACCGCGAGGATGCTGGCCGGGCTCGCGCCCAGGGTGCGCAGGATGGCGATGTCCGACTGCTTGTCGGTCACGGTCATCACCAGCATGGAAATCAGGTTGAAGGCCGCCACCGCGATGATCATCGTGAGGATGATGAACATCATGCGCTTCTCGATCTCCACCGCGGCAAACCAGTTGCGGTTCTCGCGCGACCAGTCGCGCACATGGAACTCGGGCCCCAGCACCGCCGAGAGCTCGCGCGCGATGGCCGGCGCGGCCATCATCTGCGAGGTCTTCAGGCGCACGCCGCTGGCGCCCTCCACGCGGAACAGGCGGGCGGCGTCCTGCAGGTGGGTGAGCACCAGGGAGCTGTCGTACTCGTAGTGACCGGAGTCGAAGATGCCGGTGACGGTGAACTGCCGCAGCCTCGGCACCACCCCGGCCGGCGTGGTGGTGCCCTGCGGCGCCACCAGCGCGATGCGGTCGCCCACCTGCAGCATGAGCTGGCGGGCCATCTCCACCCCCACCAGCGCACCGAACTCACCGGGCACCAGACCCGACAGCAGCTTGCCCGACGGGCCCGCGAGAAAGTCGGCCACCGCCGGTTCGCGCGCCGGATCGATGCCGCGCACGATCGCGCCACGCACAGTCTCGCCCCGCGCGATGATGGCCTGTCCGACCACGAAGGGCGCGCCGGCCACCACCCGCGGATGCGCGGCGGTACGCGCCAGCAGCCCCGACGGATCGTCCAGCCCGGCCTGCGGCCCGTAGACCTCGATGTGAGAGAGCACCGACAGCATCCGGTCGGTGACCTCCTTCTGGAAGCCGTTCATCACCGAGAGCACGGTGATCAGCGCCGCCACCCCGAGCGCAATGCCGGCCACCGACATGGCCGAGATGAACGAGATGAAGCCATCGCGCCGGCCCGCCCGACGGCCGGCCCGCGTGTAACGAAGCCCGATCTGGAGTTCGAACGGAAACGGCAAGGCTGGTGGCTTCAGGAGACGGCGGGCGAGTGTGCCATAGAATCCCCACCCTTCCGACGGCCGCCCATGAACCCGATCACCCTGCTGTGCGCTGGCGCCGCGCCCGACGCCGACCCGGCCGGCGCGCTTCGTCTGCCTGCGGGCAGCGCGCTGCGGCGCCTGCTCGCGGGCGGGCGCATCGTTCAGGACCGCCAGCTGCCCGGTGATCCCCTGCCCGAGTTGCCCGAAGACGACTGGCTGCGTGCCGAGTTCGGTGTGCCGGCAGGCAGCGCGATCCAGGCCTTCACCGGCGCAGGCCTCGGGCTGACGCCGCCGTGGTGGGGACTGCGTCCCTGCCATCTGCATCTGGGCATCGATCACGCCCTGCTCACCGACCCCGCGCAGCTCGCGCTCGACCCGGCCGAGTCCGCCGAACTCGCGCACAGCGCCGCGCCGGCCTTCGAGGCCGCGGGGCTCGCCCTGCAGGCGCCCCGGCCCGAGGCCTGGTTCGCGCTGGGCGCGCCCTGGGCGCTGCAGGCCTGGCCCTGGACGCTGGCCAGCGGCCGCCATGTGATCGCGTACCAGCCCGCAGGGCCGGCAGCACGGGCCTGGCGGCGCCTGCTCACCGAGGTGCAGATGGGCTGGCACGAGCATCCCGTCAACCAGGCCCGGGAACAGGCCGGCAAGCGCCCGGTCAATGCGCTATGGCTCGACGGCTTCGTCGCCGCACCGCTCGCCGCGCGCAGCCGTGGCCTGCTGATCACCCGCTGCCCTGCCCTCACCGGTCTGGGCGTCGCCGCCGGCTGGCAGGTCTGCCCTCATGACCAGCCGCTGCCCGACTGGGGCAGCCACGCAGGACCGGTGCTGGTCGATCTCGATGCCTGGCGAGCGCCGCGACGCCTGGGCGACACCCAGGCCTGGGCGCAGGCCTGGATGCAGGCCGATGCCTGGCTCGAAGGCCCGCACTGGCGCAAGCTGCGCGCCGCCGCGCCGGGCACGGTACGGGTGGTGCTCACCGGCGAGCGCCGCAGGCTTACCCTGGCCGCCGACCCCGGCTGGCGCTGGCGCTGGTGGCGCCGCTTCGACGCGCTGGCCGCGCTCGCCCCGCCCCCGGCATGAGCGCCACCCCGCCCCGCCTGGTCACCCGCAGCGCCCCGGCGCAGGCGCAGCAGCAGCTGCTCGCCGCGGGCCTGCACCCGGTGCTTGCACGGGTGTATGCCGCGCGCGGCATCGCCGGCGCCGACGAGCTGAACGCGGCACTCGGCGACCTGCTGCCGCCCGACGGGCTGCTCGGCATCGACCACGCGGCGCAACGGCTCGCCCGGGCGATCGCCGCACGCGAGCCGATGCTGATCGTGGCCGACTACGACTGCGACGGCGCCACCGCCTGCGCGGTGGGCATCCGCGGGCTGCGCGCCCTGGGCGCGGTGGTCGACTTCCTCGTGCCCAACCGGCTGGAGCACGGCTACGGGCTCACCCCGCCAATCGTCGATCTGGCCGCCGCGCATCCGCGGCTGGGCCGTCCGGCGCTGATCATCACGGTGGACAACGGCATCGCCAGCCTCGAGGGCGTGGATCGGGCTCGCGCGCTGGGCATCGATGTGGTGGTCACCGACCACCACCTGCCGGGCGATGCGCTGCCGCAGGCCGCGGCCATCGTCAATCCCAACCAGCCGGGCTGCGGCTTTGCCAGCAAGCACCTCGCCGGGGTGGGCGTGATGTTCTACCTGCTGCTCGCGCTGCGGGCGCTGCTGCGCAGCCAGGGCGCCTTTCGCGATCGGCCCGAGCCCGCGCTGCAGGCGCTGCTCGATCTGGTCGCCGTGGGCACGGTGGCCGACCTGGTCCGCCTCGATCGCAACAACCGGCTGCTGGTGTCGGCGGGCCTGCGCCGCATCCGTGCCGGTCAGGCGCAGGCGGGCGTGCGCGCGCTCTTCGCGGTGGCCGGGCGCGAATGGCGCAGCGCCGGCTGCCAGGACATCGGCTTCGGCGTGGGCCCGCGCATCAATGCCGCCGGCCGGCTCGCGGACATCTCCCTGGGCATCGAATGCCTGATCACCGATGACGAAGACCGCGCCCATACGCTGGCCGCCGAGCTCGACGCCATCAACCGCTCGCGGCGCGAGCTCGAGGAGCGCATGCGCGACGAGGCGCTGGCCGCCGTGGGCGAGCCGGCGGCCGGCGCGGTCACGCTGGTGGTGCACCGGCCCGACTGGCACGCCGGCGTCGTCGGTCTGGTGGCCACCCGGCTGAAAGACCGCCACCACCGACCCACCCTGGCGCTGGCGCCAGCCGGCGAGCCCGGCTGCCTGCAGGGTTCGGGCCGCTCGATCCCCGGCGTGCACCTGCGCGACGCGATCGACCTCGCCGCCAAGCGTGCGCCGGGCGCGGTGCTGCGCTTCGGCGGACACGCCATGGCCGCAGGTCTCACCTTGCGAGCCGATGCACTGGAGCGCTTCAGTGCCTGCTTCGAGCAGGCCGTGGCCGAGCTCGCCGACCCCGGTGCGTTCTCACCCGAACTGGCCACCGATGGCGCACTCGCGAACCAGCCGATCGATCTCGATCTGGTCGAGGCGATCGACCGCGCCGTCTGGGGCCAGGGATTTCCGGCGCCGATGTTCGCCGACGAGGCCGAGGTGCTCGGCCAGCGCCTGCTCAAGGAGCGGCACCTTCGGGTCGATCTGCGCATCGGCGGGCAGAACTTCGCCGCGATCGCATTCGGCCGTACCGAGTTGCTGCCACGCCGCGCGCTGATCGCCTACCGCCTCAACCGCAACGACTGGGGCGGTCGCGCCTCGCTGCAGCTGCTGATCGAACAGGTGGGTGCTCCGCCCTGAGCGTGATCAAGTTCCGCGCCCGGCGGCAGCCTGCAGCCGATAATCGGCGGCATGTATCTCGCGCACTTCGGGCTGCAGCGCCTGCCATTCGACAATGCCAACGAACCCAGGCAACTGGTGTTCCCGGGCACGCGCCACGAGACCGCCCGTTCGCTGCTGCACCTGATCGCCCGCGAGAGCGGCTTCATCCGCCTCATCGGCGAGACCGGCACCGGCAAGACCACGCTGTGCCGCTGGCTGCTGCGCAAGCTGCCCCCGGATCGCTACCGGGTGGTGCATGTCACCGACCCCATGCTCAGTCCGCGCCTGATCGATGTCATGCTGGCCGAGAAGCTGGGCATGACCATCCATCGCACCGATCCACGCCGCATGCGCGCCGATCTTCGCGACCGGCTCAACCACAGCGCCGTCTCGGGCGAGAAGCTGATCGTTCTGATCGATGACGCGCAATCCATGCCGCTCGAAACCCTCGAGCACCTGCGCCTGCTCGGCCAGGGCGTGGGCCGCGGCGGCAATGCGCTTCGCCTGGTGCTGGTCGGGCCGCCGGAACTCGACCAGCGTCTCGCGCTCGAGGCCTTCATGGCGCTCAATGACCGCATCGCGCATGGCCTGCGCCTGAACCGGCTGTCGCGCGACGAGGTGCATGAATACCTCCACGGCCGGCTGCGCAATGCCGGCTACGATGGACCGCGCATCTTCTCGGTGGGCGCGGTGCGCGCCGTGGCCGTGCTGTCGCGAGGCCTGCCCGACCGCATCAACCTGCTCGCCGACAAGGCCCTGATGGCGGCCTCGCTCGCGCATGCGTTCGAGGTGCACACCCGCGATGTGCGCGCGGCGGCGCGCGAGCTGCGGCTGAGCCAGCCGGAACCGCGCCGGCGGCTGCGGCTGTTCTCGCTGCCGCTGGGCGCGGGCTTTGCGGCCGGCGTCACCAGCGCGCTGGCCGCGGTGGCGCTGGCCCTGCACTTCTGCTGGATGGGCTCGAGCAAGTGCGAGCCGCGCAGCAGCGTCGGCGGCGCGCCCTACTCCCAGGCCCAGCGCTGAGCGGCGACCGGGCCGGCACGCGACGGCCTGCCTGCGATCGGCCATCAGACCGATCACCCCCCAGGCTCCCTATAATGGCCGGTTTCGCACCGATGCGTCCCCTGGGACGCCAGACAGGATCCCATGGAAGCCGAACGCCTCAATGCCCTCGCCGCCCTGATCGCCGACCTTCGCCGTCGGGTGATCGAACTCCGGGGGTATCTTTGACTTCGATGTCAAGCGTACCCGCCTGATCGAAGTCGACCGCGCCCTCGAGGCGCCCGATGTCTGGAATGACGCCCAGCGCGCCCAGGATCTCGGTCGCGAGAAGAAGATGCTCGAATCGGTGGTGCTGCGCATCACCGAGCTCGACGCCGGCCTCGCCGATGCCGATGAACTCTTCGGCATCGCCCGCGAGGAGGCCGATGAAGCCACCCTCGAGGCCGTCGAGTCCGATGTCGCCGGCCTGCAGCAGCAGGTCGAAGCGCTGGAGTTCCGGCGCATGTTCGCCAACCCGGCCGACCCCAATCCCTGCTTCATGGAGATCCAGGCCGGCGCCGGCGGCACCGAGGCGCAGGACTGGGCGCAGATGCTGCTGCGCCAGTACCTGCGCTACTGCGAGCGCAAGGGCTTCCGCACCGAGGTGCTCGAGGAGACCGAGGGCGACACCGCCGGCATCAAGGGTGCCTCGCTGAAGGTCGAGGGCGAGTACGCCTACGGCTTTCTGCGCACCGAGACCGGCGTGCACCGGCTGGTGCGCAAGTCGCCCTTCGACTCCAGCGGCGGTCGGCACACCTCGTTTGCCTCGGTGTTCGTCTACCCCGAGGTCGACGACTCGATCCAGGTCGACATCAACCCGGCCGATCTGCGCATCGATGTCTACCGTGCCTCGGGCGCGGGCGGTCAGCACGTGAACAAGACCGAATCGGCGGTGCGCATCACCCACCTGCCCACCAACATCGTCGTGCAGTGCCAGAACGACCGCTCGCAGCACCGCAACAAGGACGAGGCGATGAAGATGCTGCGCGCGCGCCTGTTCGAGCTCGAGCTGCGCAAGCGCCGCGCCGAGCAGGACAAGGTCGAGGCCAGCAAGACCGACATCGGCTGGGGCCACCAGATCCGCTCGTATGTGCTCGACCAGTCCCGCATCAAGGACCTGCGCACCCATGTCGAGATCAGCAACACCCGCAGCGTGCTCGACGGTGATCTCGATCCCTTCATCTTCGCCAGCCTGAAGCAGGGCGTCTAGGACCATGACCGAACCCTCCACCGCGCCCGCCGCCGACGAGAACCAGATCATCGCCGAGCGGCGCGCCAAGCTCGCCCGCCTGCGCGAGGCCGGCCCGGCCTTCCCGAACGACGCCCGGCCCGCCGACCGGGCCGGACCGCTGCTGGCCGCGCACGAGGCGCTCAGCCGCGAAGCGCTCGAGCAGGCCGCGGTGCGGGTCTCGATCGCCGGTCGGCTGATGCTCAAGCGGGTGCAGGGCAAGGCCAGCTTCGGCACCGTGCAGGACGCCACCGGGCGGCTGCAGCTCTGGATGAACGACGAGGGCGTGGGCCCGGCGGCCCACGAGGCCTTCAAGCACTGGGATCTCGGCGACATCGTCGCCGCCGAGGGCGTGCTCTTCAAGACCATGAAGGGCGAGCTCTCGGTGCGCTGCAGCGCGGTGCGGCTGCTGGCCAAGTCCCTGCGGCCGCTGCCCGACAAGTTCCACGGCCTGCACGATCAGGAGACCCGGTATCGGCAGCGCTATGTCGACCTGATCGTCAATCCCGAGACGCGCCGCACCTTCGTCGCGCGCAGCCGCGCGCTGGCGGCCATCCGAAGCTTCATGACCGGGCACGGCTTCCTGGAGGTCGAGACCCCCATGCTGCACCCCATCCCGGGCGGTGCGGCGGCCCGGCCCTTCATCACCCACCACAACGCGCTCTCGCAGGACATGTACCTGCGCATCGCCCCCGAGCTCTACCTGAAGCGCCTGATTGTCGGCGGCTTCGAGCGGGTCTTCGAGGTCAACCGCAACTTCCGCAACGAGGGAATCAGCCCGCGCCACAATCCCGAGTTCACCATGATGGAGTTCTACGCCGCCTACACCGACTACCGGTGGCTGATGGACTTCACCGAGCAGGTCATCCGCGACTGCG
>NZ_CEXFHW010000172.1:0-8024 GCF_982640115.1 Quisquiliibacterium sp.
AGGTGGTGGTGGAGAACCGGCCGGGCGCCGGCGGCAGTATCGGCGCCGACGCGGTGGCCAAGGCCCCGGCCGACGGCCATACGCTGCTGATGGGCACCGGCTCCACCCACTCGGTCGGCCCGGCGCTCAACCCGAAGATGCCCTACGACGCATTTCGCGACTTCGCCCCGGTGGCGCATGTGGCCAATGCGCCCAGCGTGCTGGTGGTCGGCGCCGGCTTCCCGGCGCGGACGGTGCAGGAACTGGTCGCGCTGCTGCGCCGCAGCCCGGGCCGCTACAACTTCGGCTCCTCGGGCATCGGCACCTATCCGCACCTCTCGGCCGAGATGTTCAAGTGGCGCGCCGGCGGGCTGTTCGTGGTGCACATTCCGTATCGGGGCACCGGCCTGGTGATCACCGATCTGGTGTCGGGCCAGATCGCCTTCCTGATGGACAGCGTGGTGTCGGCCCAGCCGCACATCCGCGATGGCAAGGTCCGGGCGCTGGCCGTGAGCGGCGAGCACCGTTCACCCACACTGCCCGATGTGCCCACCTTCGCCGAGGCCGGCATCGCCGGCATGGACATCAGCAACTGGTTCGGCGCCTTCGCGCCAGCGGGCACGCCGGCCGAGATCCTCAGCCGGCTGAACCGTGACATCAACGCCGCGGTGCGCGCCCCCGAGGTGCTCGAGCGCCTGGAGCGCGCCGGCGCCGAACCGGCAGGCGGCAGCCCCGAACAGTTCGCCCGCCTCATCCGCGCCGACCACGAGAACTGGAAGGCCGTGATCCGGCGAGCCGGCATCAAACCCGAATGACGGAGATTGCCCGATGAGCACCCCCGCGGCAGGCCCCCTGCAGATCCTGGCCTTCGATGTCTTCGGCACGGTGGTCGACTGGCACGGCTCGATCGCACGCGAGGTCGACGCCATGCAGCTCGGCGTGGATGGCGGGCGCTTCGCCCTGGCCTGGCGCGCCGGCTACCTGCCGGCCATGGAGCGGGTGCGCAAGGGCGAACTCGGCTGGACCCGCATCGACGACCTGCATCGCATGATCCTCGACAGCGTGCTGGCCAAGTTCGGCATCCGCCTGCTGCCCGATCGCATCGAGCACCTCAACAAGGTCTGGCACCGGCTCGACCCCTGGGCCGACACCCTCGCCGGTCTGCACCGGCTGCGCAGCCGCTACACCCTGTGCACGCTGTCCAACGGCAACCTGGGGCTGCTCGCCAACATGGCCAAGCGCGCCGGCCTGCCCTGGGATCTGATCCTCTCGGCCGAGGTCTTCCGCCACTACAAGCCCGACCCGCAGACCTATCTCGGCGTGGCCGACATCTTCGGCGTGAGCCCGGACCAGGTGATGCTGGTGGCCGCGCACAAGGAAGACCTGCATGCCGCCGCGGCCTGCGGGTTGCGCACCGCCTTCGTCACCCGGCCGATGGAGTTCGGCCCCACCCGCCAGCCCGACATCAGCCGCGAGCCGGCCTTCGACCACCACGCCACCGATTTCCTCGACCTTGCCGACCAGCTCGGCTGCTGAAAGCCCGCCATGAGCGCCACCCCCTTCGACTTCGACTGGTCCGTCCGCTATCCCACCTACCGGGCGCCGGTGTTCGCGCGCAATGTGGTGGCCACCTCGCAGCCGCTGGCCGCGCAGGCCGGCCTGCGCATGCTGGCCGCCGGCGGCAATGCGGTCGACGCCGCGATCGCCGCGGCGGCCGCCATCACCATCGTCGAGCCGGTCTCCAACGGCCTGGGCAGTGACGCCTTCGCCATCGTGTGGGACGGACGCGAACTGCACGGCCTGAATGCCTCGGGCACCGCACCGGCCACCTGGGACACGGCCTACTACGCGAAGCGGCATGGGGGCAAGTTCCCGATGCGCGGCTGGGACAGCGTGACCGTGCCGGGCGCGGTCAGCGCCTGGGCCGCGCTGCACGAGAAGTTCGGCAGCCTGCCCTTCGAAGATCTGCTGCAGCCGGCCATCGAGCTGGCCGAGCGCGGCCATGGCGTGGCCGGCATCGTGAGCCAGAAGTGGGCGGCGGCGGTGCCCGAACTGCAGTCGCAGCCGGGCTTTGCGCAGGCCTTCATGCCGCGTGGGCGCGCGCCGCGCATCGGCGAGCGCTTCGCGCTGCCGGCCGCGGCCGACACGCTGCGCCGCATCGCCAGCAGCCGTGGACAGGACTTCTACCAGGGCCGGACCGCGCAGGCGCTGGTGGCCCATGCCCGCGAGCACGGCGGCACGCTCAGCCTGGCCGATCTGGCCGGCTACCGCCCCGAATGGTGCGGCACGATCAGCCAGGACTACCGCGGCTACACGCTGCACGAGATCCCGCCCAACGGCCAGGGCATCGCCGCGCTGATGGCGCTGGGCATCCTGCAGCACTTCGACATCGGCGCGCACCCGGCCGATTCGCTGCGCACCCGCCACCTGCAGATCGAGGCGATGAAGGCGGCCTTCGCCGATGTCTACCGCTATGTGGCCGACCTGCGCTACATGACCGAGGTCACACCCGCGCACCTGCTCGATCCCGGCTACCTCGCGCAGCGCGCCCGCCTGATCCGCGAGGATCGCGCCACCGACTTCCAGCACGGCCTGCCACCGGCGGGCGGCACCATCTACCTGACCGCCGCCGACCGGCAGGGCATGATGATCTCGTTCATCCAGTCCAACTACATGGGCTTCGGCTCGGGCGTGGTGGTGCCCGAGGTGGGCGTGTCGCTGCAGAACCGCGGCTACTGCTTCTCGCTCGATCCGTCGCACCCGAACTGCGTGGCGCCGGGCAAGCGGCCCTTCCAGACCATCATCCCGGCCTTCCTCATGAAGGACGGTGCGCCGCAGATGAGCTTCGGCGTGATGGGCGGCAACATGCAGCCGCAGGGCCACATGCAGACCCTCTCGCGCATGCTCGATCATCGCCAGAACCCGCAGGCGGCCTGCGACGCGCCACGATGGAAGGTGCAGCGCGGCCTGAAGCTCGACATCGAGGCGACCATGCCCGAGGACATCGTGGCCGGCCTGCGCAGCCTCGGCCACGAGATCGAGCCGGTGCTCGACTCGTACATGGACTTCGGATCAGGCCAGTTCATCTGGCGGCTGAGCGATGACCTGGAGGATGGCTACGCCGCTGCCAGCGACAGCCGCCGCGACGGCTGCGCAGCCGCATTCTGATCCCGGGCCCTCGCGGCCCGCGCGCCGGGGGCTCAAGCCGGCCCCGGCGCGAAGGCGTCTAGAATTGCGCTTTTGCCCCGCTGGCGTGCGCGTCGGCGGCATGCCTCTCACACGCTCCCGGAGACTGCGCCCATGACCCAGCGAAGCTACGATCCCATCACACCGGTGAAGGCGGCCTTCCTGGGCCTGGGCGTCATGGGTTATCCCATGGCCGGCCACCTGCGTCGCGCCGGCCATGCCGTCACGGTGTACAACCGCAGCGCCGAGAAGGCCGATCGCTGGGCGGCCGAGCATGGCGGTCTCTCGGCGCCCACGCCGCGTCAGGCCGCGCACGACGCGGATCTGGTCTTCGCCTGCGTGGGCAACGATGATGACCTGCGCTCGGTGGTGCTCGGCGAGCATGGCGCCTTCGCGGGCATGAAACCGGGCGCGGTGTTCGTCGACCACACCACGGCCTCGGCGGAGGTCGCCCGCGAGCTCCATCGCGAGGCAGCCCGCCGCGGCCTGCATTTCCTCGACGCCCCGGTCTCGGGTGGTCAGGCCGGCGCGGTCAACGGCCAGCTCACCGTCATGGTGGGCGGCGATCTGCCGGTGTTCGAGCAGGCGCGGCCGGTGGCCATGGCCTTCTCGCGGGCCTTCACGCGCATCGGCGAGGCCGGCAGCGGCCAGCTCGCCAAGATGGTCAACCAGATCTGCATCGCCGGCCTGCTGCAGGGCCTCTCCGAGGGCGTCAACTTCGGTCTGGCCGCCGGCATCGACATGAACCTCGTGCTCGAGGTCATCGGCAAGGGCGCGGCGCAGAGCTGGCAGATGGACAACCGCGGCCGCACCATGGTCGAGAACCGCTTCGACTTCGGCTTCGCGGTCGACTGGATGCGCAAGGACCTCGGCCTGTGCCTCGACGAGGCGCGGCGCAACGGCGCGCCGCTGCCCGGCACCGCCCTGATCGACCAGTTCTACCGCGATGTCCAGGCCATGGGCGGCGGGCGCAACGACACCTCCTCGCTGATCCGGCGACTGCGCGCCGATCCTGCCTGAGCGCTACGCCATGCCGCCGTCCTCTCTCGCCCTGCTCTCGCGCGCCGCTCCGGTCTTGCTGGTCATCGCCCTGCTGGCCCTCGCGCTGGGCGGCCTGGGCAGCCCCGCCCGCGCGCAGTTCTCGGCGGCTGGAGGCGCGGCGGCCGAATCGGCCGCCGAGAGCGCCACCCGGCGCGATGGCGTGGCCTCCTACGGCACGCGCAACATCTACCGTGCCGGCCGTACCGTGCGGGTCGGCTCGCCGGTGGAGGGCGACTTCCACGCCGCCGGCTCGCGGGTGGTGATCGACGCCGAGGTCAGGGGTGACGCCACGCTGACAGGCGGTGACGTCGATCTGCGCCGGCCGGTGGGCGGCGATCTGCGCGCCGCGGCCGGCAAGCTGGTGCTCGATGCCCCGGTGGGCGGTGACCTGCTGCTGGTGGGCTCGGAGCTCGCCTTCGAGCGCAGCGCGCGCATCGGGCGCGATGCCCTGATCGCCGGGCGCTCGGTGGACATCCGCGGCGAGATCGTCGGCGAGCTCACGGTCTATGCCCAGCGCATCGCGATCGACGGCACGATTGGCGGCAAGGTGAAGCTCGTGGCCGAGGAGATCGAGCTGCTCGATGGCGCGCGCATCCTCGGCACCCTGTCCTACACCAGCCCCAACCCGATCAAGCAGAGCAGTGGCGCCCAGGTGCGCGGCGAGGTCACCCGCGAGGAGGCCGAGAAGCCTCCTGCGGAGCCACAGGACGAGTCGCTGAACAAGCGCTGGGGTCTGCTCGGGGTGCTGCTGTGGTCGATCGGCCTGCTGCTCTTCGGGACCCTGCTGTTCATCGCGCTGCCCGGCTTCACCCGGGAGTCGGCCCGGCGCGCCTGGGACGACGCCGGCGCCTCGCTCGGTCTGGGGTTCGCGCTGCTGATCGCCATACCGGTGGGTGCCGGTGTGGCCATCCTCACCATCGTCGGCATTCCGCTGGGCGCCACGCTCCTGGCGGTCTACCCGGTGCTGCTGCTCACCGGCTACCTGATCGGCGTCTGGTCGGTGGCCCTGCGTGCCCGAAAAGCCTTCAGCGATGGCGGTGGCGGCAGCCGTTCGGGCCAGATCGCCTGGCTGGCCGGCACCCTCGCGCTGCTGCTGCTGGTGGGCGCGGTGCCCTTCCTGGGCTGGCTGATCTCGGCCTGGGTCATGCTCACGGGCATGGGCGGCATGATGCTCACCGCCTGGCGGGGGCGCCAGCCGTGAGCGCGTCACGGCTCTGGCTGGGTCTGGCGCTGGGTCTGCTCGCGCTGCCGCTGGCCGCCCTGGCGGCCGGTCAGGCAGGGCTGCTCGCGGGGTCGGCATCGCCCGCCAGCCCGGGCCTGCCGCTCGCCCCGATCAACGAATCCCGCGACAACGCGGTCTCCAGCCAGAGCGCCTCGCCAGCCCACCGCATCGACCCCATCACGCTGCGCGGTGAGCCGGTTGCCGCCTTCGCCAGACTCCTCGACCAGGCCGCAGCCCTGCCCGGTGTGCGGGTGGTCGAGCGCAGCGAGCGCCATCTGCGCGCCGAGTGCGAGAGCCGCTGGTTTCGCTTCATCGACGACCTCGACCTGGTGCTCGATGCGCCGGCCGGGGTCGCCCATGTCCGTTCGGCGGCCCGTCTCGGGCGCCGTGACTTCGGCGTGAATCGCGCCCGGGTGGAGGCCCTGCGCCGCGCCCATGAATCCCAACCAGGAGAATGACCATGGCCTTCCAGACCCTGCCCTCCGGGCTGCAGTACGACGACACCACCCTGGGCAGCGGCCCCGAGGCGGCCGCTGGTGCCCATGTCACGGTGCACTACACCGGCTGGCTGTGGCAGAACGGCGCGCGCGGCGCGAAGTTCGACTCCAGCAAGGACCGCGGTCAGCCCTTCTCGTTCCCGCTGGGCGCCGGCCATGTCATCCGCGGCTGGGACGAGGGCTTCGCCGGCATGAAGGTCGGCGGCACCCGCCAGCTGCTGATTCCGCCCGACATGGGCTATGGCGCGCGCGGCGCGGGCGGTGTGATCCCCCCCAACGCCACCCTGCTGTTCGAGGTTGAACTCCTCGGCGTCTGACGATGACGGAAAAGGTTCCCGCCGCCACGCACAACTTCATCCGCACCCAGGTCGAGGCCGACCTGGCGGCGGGCGCGCATGCCAGTCGGCGCTGGTGCGGCCATCCCGGTCCGGGGAGCGAGCAGGCCGCGGGCCAGCCCGACCCGGCCCGTATCCGCACCCGTTTCCCGCCCGAGCCCAACGGCTATCTGCACATCGGCCATGCCAAGTCGATCTGCCTGAACTTCGGGCTGGCACGCGACTACCAGGGGCGCTGCCACATGCGCTTCGACGACACCAACCCGGTCAAGGAAGACCAGGAGTTCGTCGACGCCATCCTCGACGCGGTCCGCTGGCTGGGCTTCTCCTGGGACCACGCAGCCGACGGCGCCCCCGAGAGCAACCTCTACTTCGCCAGCGACTACTTCGAGCAGCTCTTCCAGATGGCCGAGCATCTGGTGCAGCACGGCCATGCCTATGTCGACTCGCAAAGCGCCGAGCAGATGCGCCTCGGCCGGGGCACGCTCACCGAACCCGGGCGCAACTCGCCCTACCGCGACCGGCCGGCGGCCGAGAGCCTGACCCTGCTGCGCGAGATGCGCGACGGCCTGCACCCCGAGGGCAGCCATGTGCTGCGGGCGCGCATCGACATGGCCTCGCCCAACATCAACCTGCGCGACCCGGCGCTCTACCGGATCCGCTTCGCCGAGCATCACCGCACCGGCGAGCGCTGGCGCATCTACCCGATGTACGACTACGCGCATCCGATCTCCGATGCGCTCGAAAACATCACCCACTCGATCTGCACCCTCGAGTTCGAGGATCACCGCCCGCTCTACGACTGGCTGCTCGAACGGCTCGCCGAGGGCGGCTTCTTCCAGCGCCCGCTGCCGCGCCAGATCGAGTTCGCGCGGCTGAACCTGAGCTACACCGTCACCAGCAAGCGGCGGCTGCAGGAGCTGGTGAGCACCGGCCGCGTCGAAGGCTGGGATGATCCGCGCCTGCCCACGCTCGCCGGCCTGCGCCGGCGCGGCTACACCCCCGAAGCGATCCGGCTGTTCTGCGAGCGCATCGGCGTGTCGCGCGCCGACACCTGGATCGACATGAGCGTGCTCGAGCAGGCCCTGCGCGATGACCTCGAGGCGCGCGCGCCGCGCAGCGTGGCCGTGCTCGACCCGCTGCGACTGCGCATCACCAACCTGCCGGAAAACCATCTCGAGACCTGCAGCGCGCCCTTCCATCCGCAGCGGCCCGAGCTCGGTCGGCGCGAGTTCCCGTTCTCGCGCGAACTCTTCATCGAGCGCGAGGACTTCGCGATCGAGCCGCCCAAGGGCTTCTTTCGCCTGTTCCCCGGCAACCTGGTGCGGCTGCGCTACGCGCATGTCATCCGCTGCACCGGCTTCGAGACCGATGCCGATGGCCGGGTCAGCACCGTGCTGGCCGAGCTCATGCCCGACTCGCGCTCCGGCACGCCCGGGGCCGATGCCTACAAGGTCAAGGGCAACCTGCACTGGGTGTCGGCCGCGCACGCGCTGCCGGCCGAGGTACGGCTCTACGAGCGGCTGTTCACCGAGCCGCAGCCCCGCGCGGGCGACGCCGACTATCTGGCCGCGCTCAATCCCGACTCACGCCGGCTCGCGCAGGCATGGGTGGAACCCAGCGCGCTCAGTGGGCCGGCCGGTCAGCCGCTGCAGTTCGAGCGCCACGGCTACTTCGTGACCGACAGCCGAGACAGCCGCCCCGACCGGCTGGTGTTCAACCGCTGCGTGAGCCTGAAGGACACCCGGCACAAGGGCTGAGCCT
>NZ_CEXFHW010000173.1:0-8023 GCF_982640115.1 Quisquiliibacterium sp.
CGCAGCGCTGCGCGAAGGCCGCGTTTTCGGAGAGGAAGCCGTAGCCGGGATGCACGCAGTCGCAGCCGGTGGCCAGGGCTGTCTCGATCATCGCGTCGATGTCGAGGTAGGCGCGCACCGGATCGGCCGCCACCTGGGGCTGGCCGGCGCCGATCTCGCGCGCCAGGCTCGCCACCCGCAGATGCAGGCCCTGCGCGTCGGCGGGCGCGGCCACCGCCACCGACTCCACGCCGAGCGCCGCCGCGGCGCGGGCGATGCGGATGGCGATCTCGCCACGGTTGCTGATCAGGACTCGCTTGAACACGGGCAATCTCCCAGGAGAGCGCGACCGGGGCCGGCGCGCCGCGGCATCAGGGGGCGGGCCTGGCGGCGGCGCGGGCAAGCCGCGCCTCGCGCCGGGCGATCCAGAGGGTGGCGGCCACGATCACCACCCCGCCGACCAGCGTGAATCCGCTGGGCTGGTCGCCGAACACCAGAAAGCCCCAGGTCGAGGCCCAGAGCAGGTCAAGGAACTTGGCCGACTGCGTGGCCGAGACATCGGCCGCCTTCAGCGCGTGGGTCTGGCACCAGTGCGCGAAGATGCCCAGCGCGCCGGCCACCGCGAACACCCCCCACTGCGCCGGCGTGGGCCACTGCCAGACCGGGATGGCCAGCGGCAGCGTGATCAGCGACACGGTGAGCGCCTGCCAGACCACGATCACCGCAGGCGAGTCATGGCGGGTGAGCATCTTGGTGAGCAGGAAGGACAGCGAGAACACCGGCGCCGAGGCGAGCATGATCAGCGAGTACCAGCCGCCGGTGCCGGCCAGCCGCGGCCCGACCACGATCATCACGCCGGTGAAGCCGATGAGCGCGGCGATCCAGCGGTCGGCGCGCATCTTCTCGCCGAGCAGCCAGGCCGCGCCGAGCATGCTGAAGATCGGCCCGGTGTAGCCGATGGCGGTGGTGTCGGCAAGCGCGAGGTGCGGCAGCGCGTAGAACCACAGCGTCATGCCCAGCGCATGCACCGCGCCGCGCGAGAACTGGCCACCGATGCTGGTGGGCATGTAGGCGATCACGCCGGCGCGCAGGATGATCGGCAGCATGACGATCAGGCTGAACAGGTTGCGCAGGAACTGGGTCTCGAAGGGATGCAGCTGCAGCGACAGCCCGCGCACCAGGGTGTTCAGCACCGAGAAGGTGAAGCCCGCGCTGATCGCCCACAGGATGGCGCGGGTGGTGCCCGGCGCCTGGTTGAATCGGTGAGCCAGCGCGCGGACCATCACTCACGCAAAGGTGATCGAGCCGCGGCGGTCGCTCCGCTCGAGGTGCGGGATGTTGTTGAAGCTGGCCAGCCGCAGCTGCCCCGGGCTGGCGATGAGTTCGCAGAAGCCGGTGTTGCGGTACTGCAGGTTGAACTCGATGGACGCGGCCGCGCTAGCGCCGGTGAGCTCGCCGAGCAGCCGACCGATGGCCCCGCCCGAGCTCACCACCAGCGCGACATCGTCGCGGCCCAGACCCTCGGCGGCGGCGCTGAGCGCGCCATGCACCCTGGCGCCGAATTCGCCCCAGGTCTCGGGCATCTGCGGCAGGCGGTCTTCCGACCATGCCCGCATCGCGGCGCGGAAGGTCTGCCAGTAGCCGCGGTAGTCGGACTTCTGCTGGGCCACCGGGTCGGCGCCGCCGGTGTAGGCGGCGTAGAGCGCGCCGCCGTGGTATTCGTCAAGGCCGCCATGGGTGAGGATGCCGGCCGGGTCGACGCCGAGCACGCCGAGCAGCTCCTGCGCGGTCTGCTGCTGGCGGCGCAGCGTGCCGGCCATCACGCGGGTGAAGCGCGTGCCGCGCTCGGCGAAATACTCGCCCAGCCAGCGCGACTGCTGCCGCCCGAGGTCGGAGAGCCGATCGTAGTCATCGGTGCCGAAGGACGCCTGCGCGTGCCGCACCAGGAAGATCACCGCCATGATGCCGTCCCTCTCAGATCACGCCGGCGCCGCGCAGGGCGGCGATCTCGTCGGCGCTGTAGCCGTGCTCGGCCAGCACCTGGTCGGTGTGCTCGCCGAGCTGCGGCGGGCGGCGGCGGGGCACGGGCGGGGTGTCGGACAGCCACACCGGCACCGCAGCCACCGGGGCCGGCCGCGGCAGGCCGGGATAGTCGGTGTCCTGCAGCACGCCCAGCGCGCGCACCTGCGGATGGTCGAGCGTCTGCTGCGGCGAGAGCACCGGCGCGCAGGGGATCTTCGCCTCGCCCAGGATGGTCACCACCTCGTCGGTGCCGCGCTCGGCGCACCAGCGGCCCATGCGCTCGCTGATCAGCACGCCCTCGCGGCCGCGCGCGTCGTCATCGGCAAAGCGCGGATCGGTCAGCCACTCGGGTTCGCCCATCAGACGGGCCCAGCGCTTGTAGAGCGGCTGGCCGGTGACCGCCACCAGCACGAACCCGTCGCGGGTGCGGTAGATGTCGGACGGCGCCGCGGTCTGCCCGCGGTTGCCGGTGGGGATGCGATCGGGTCGGGCCACGGCCTGCTCGATCAGGGCGGCGTTGTTCACGGTGACCGCGGTGGCGAGCAGCGCGCCGGTGACCACCTGGCCGCGACCGGTCTGCTGCCGGTGCATCAGCGCGGCCATGGTGCCGAAGGCGCAGTGCAGCGCGGTGCCGAAATCCACCCAGGGGGCGGCGGCGCGATAGGGCTGATCGGGCTCGCCGGTCATGTAGACCGCGCCCGACATCACCTGGCCCACCCCGTCGAAGCCGACATTGGCGGACATCGGCCCCACCGGCCCGAAGGCGGTGTTGGTCACGAAGATGATGTCCGGCCGGTAGGTGCACAGCGTGGCGTAGTCCAGGCCCATGGCCACCAGCGTGGCCGCCGGCAGGTTGGCGATGACCACATCGGCCTCGCGCACCAGGCGGGCCACCACCTCGCGCCCCTTCGGCGACGCGGGATCGAGCGTCATGGAGCGCTTGTTGCGGTTCATCTGCAGGAAGAGCGCGCCCACCCCGCCCCCCACCTGCGCCGGGAAGCGGTCCTCGCTGCCGTCGCGCTTCTCGATGCGGATGACATCGGCGCCGTACTCGGCCAGCAGCGCGGCGCAGTAGGGGCCGGCGATGTAGCGGCCGAAGTCGAGCACCTTGATGCCCTGGAGCAATGCGGTCATGGCGGCGGCTCCGGGGATCAGCGCAGCGACAGGCCGAGCAGGCGCGCTGCGCGCTCGACGCGGCGGGGGATGCCCGCCTTGTACGACTCGAGATCGATCTCCTCGTCCTGCGAGCCCTGCTGGCCGCCGAGGTAGCGGGCATACACGCCCTCGCCGATGCAGGCCAGGCGCCACTGCGCGAAGGCGCGGTAGTAGTCCACCGCCTTGAGCGACACGCCCATCTTCTCGGCGTACAGGCCGGCGATCTCGTCCTGCGACAGGAAGCCGGGCAGCCCGGTGGTGGCCGGGTCGCCGCCGGCGGCGGGGTCGGAGGGGTCGTACCAGTAGCCGAGCAGCCCGCCCAGATCGGCCATGGGCTCGCCCAGGGTGCACAGCTCCCAGTCGAGCACGCCGGCCACCGGGCCGGTGGGGTCCATCATGCAGTTGGAGAGCCGGTAGTCGCCGTGCGCGATGGTGGCTGGCGAGGCCGGCGGCATCATCGTCTGCAGGGCATCGCGCACCTTGTCGATCAGCGGCAGCTCGCGGGTCTTGGACTGCTCCCACTGGCCCGACCAGCGCTTGAGCTGGCGCTCGATGTAGCCCTCGCGCTTGGCGAGGTTGCCCAGTCCGACCGCGTCGATGTCCACCCGGTGCAGCGCGACCATGGTGTCGAGCAGCTCGCGGCTCATGCGCTCGCGCACCGCCGGCGTGAGGGTGCGGCCGATCTCGACATCGCGCACCACGATGCCCTCGAGGAAGTGCATGACATAGAAGTCACGCTCGTTCACGGACGGGTCCTGGCACAGCCCGACCATGCGCGGCACCGGCACCGCGGTGTCGGCCAGGGCCGACATCAGCCGGTGCTCGCGGGCCATGTCGTGGGCGCTGGGCAGCAGCTTGCCCAGCGGCGGGCGGCGCATGACGAAGCGGCGGCCGGCGGCGTCGGTGACCATGAAGGTCATGTTCGAGCGGCCACCGGCGATCAGGCGAAAGACGAGCGGGCCGGTGGTCTCGGTGCGTTCGGCGATCCAGGCCGACACCCGGGGGATGTCGACGCCTTCGACGGTGCTGGCTGCGGGCGAGGAAGTGGTCATGGTGCGTGGGGGACGAAAGGGTTCAACGAAGCGGTGCGGGCGGTTCAGTCGGGCAGCGAGAAGCCCGGCCGAAGTACCGGCCGGGTGCCGGCGATGGCGAGCAGCGACTCGACGCAGTCGCGCAGCGATTCATCGAGCGGACGGAAGCTCATGCCGGTGACGGCGCGGATACGATCGTTGCGCAGCTGGCAACCGGCCCAGATGGCGCGCATCTCGGCCTCGCGCTCACGGATGCGCGGCGGGAAGTCGTCGGTCACCGGCGGGGTGAGGTGGCCGAGCTCGGGCAGCAGCCGGTCGATGTCGGCGCAGATCGTCTCGACCGGCCGGGTCTCGGTAGACCAGGCGATGTAGCGCTCGCCATTGGCCACGCGGGGGCTTTCGAGCAGGCCGATGTGGGCGTCGGCGTCATCGCGCACATCGACGGTCATCCAGGGCCGGTAGACGCCGTTCTGCCGGCACTCGCCGAGCAGCATGTGATTGATGAGGCTCTGCCAGGGCCCCATGTCCTTCTGATGGGCCGACTGGATGGGCCCGACATTGTCGCCGGGGCAGCAGACGATCGCGTCCCACCGGCCGCTGCGCGCCGCGGCCTGCGAGAACACCCGCTCGATGGTGAGCTTGCCCATCGAGTAGCCCTGCCCGCGCTCCGGCGTGCGCTTGGGGTTGGACTCGTCGGGGTAGCGGTCTTCGTCGAACACCGGCCGGCGCACCAGTTCCTGCAGGTCCATCTCGGAGATGATCGCGGCCACGCTGGAGGTGACCACCACGCGGCGCACGCTGCCCGAGCGCTCGATGCTGTCGATGAGGTCCTGCGAGACCCGCAGGATGTGGTCCTGGTCGGCGTAGCCGCTGACATGCGAGATGTGCGCCACCGCGTCGGCGCCGGCGAAGGCGGCATCGAAGCTGCCCGGCTGGTCGAGATCGGCCGCATGAAGGGTGAGCCGGCGCGAGGCATAGCCAGGCATGGCCTTGAGAAAGCCCACCCGGGTGAGATCAGCGGTGTTGCGCACGCAGGCGCGCACCCGGTAGCCACGCTGGAGCAGTCGGCGCACCACCCAGCCGCCGACGAAACCGGCGCTGCCGGTGACCGCGACCACACCCCCTCGGGGTACTGGGGCCATCGTGAGTCTCCTGGGTGATGTGGGGGACCGGCAGGGCCGGTCATCGGACGAATCCGCCGGGACCTGATGTCCGGTCGAGTGTAAGCGATCGATCCCCGGCCAAGCCGCGCGCGGGCGCGGCGGTCATCCCGAAAACCGGCGCGCCGCCGGGCTCAGATCGACCCTTTCCCCAGATCGAGATGACCGCGGGCGAGGTTCACCCGCAGGGTGTCGGTTTCGCCCTCGGCCAGACGCAGGGAGCGCAGGCGGCGGAACTGCGCCTCGAGGGGGTGACCCGTGACCAGGGCCTCGCCCCCCAGCAGCTGGATGGCCGCGTCGGCAATCTCGCCGGCGATCTCGCTGGCCAGCACCTTGGCGGCGATGGTCTCGTTGACCGCGTCGTGGCCGGCATCGGCCAGTCGCGCCGCACGGTACACCGCCGAGCGGGCGGCGTAGGCGCGGATGCGCAGGTCGCCGTAGCGCAGACGGATGCGCTCGGAGGCCGCCAGCACCAGGCCGCTGCGGCGCGGGCGGCGCAGCTCCTCGGCCAGCAGCCCGATGATCCAACCGGCGCTGCCCACGCAGTCGGCGGCCACCGCGCGGCGCACCGCGCTGATCTTGGCCAGGGCGCGGCCGCGGCCGTCGCCGGGCGCGCCGATGGCATGGTGGCGCGGCACCCGCACCGACTCGAAGCGGAAGGCGGCGTGCTGGCTGCCATCCATCGAGCCGAAATGACGGCTGATGGACACGCCCGGCGCATCGGTGTCGATGATCACCATCGAAGGGCCCTGCCCCTCGACATCCACCAGCGCGGCCAGGAAGTCGGCCTGCGCGCCCCCGGTCACATAGGACTTGCTGCCGTTGACCACCAGCGTGTCGCCCTCGGGCACCGCCCAGGTGGGTCGCGGCGCATCGGCCGATTCGGTGAAGGCGAAACCGGCGCGCTTGTCGCCGGCCAGCACCGGCAGCAGGTGACTGGAGCGCAGCGGCTCGCCCACGCCAGCGAGCACGCCCGCGCCGGCGCCGAGCACGCCCGAGAGGTGGCTGGTGTTGTGCAGGGCGAGGGTCTCGCGCACCACCAGCAGCGTGAGCTCGGGGGTGTCTTCGGCCTGGGTGAGGTGATAGAGGCCGGCGGCCTTGCTGGCCGCGCGCACGCGGGCAGCCCGATCGGCGGGGCTGAGCGTGGCATCGTCGCGCAGCGCGGCAAGCCCGCCACTGGCCAGGGCGGCCACGCGATCGCGCAGCGCGGTCAGTTCGGGGGACAGGAATTCAGGCACACGACCTCGCAGCGCAGGCACGCCCCGGTCCGGGGTGGCCGGTGGCGAGCGCGCAGTCTTGCGGCCGGCGCGCGGCGCGTCAATGCGCCACGCGCCATGGCCGGACCGGCACGGGCAGACCCGCCGGGTGACGGGTCCGGATTCCTTGCGCCGCGCCCGCAAAGCGGGCACGGGTGGCCTACCGTGAGGCGCATCACCTGCCAAGGAGACGCGTCATGAAGGTTGCCCAAGCCATCGCCCGGGCCATGAAGGCCGAGGGCATCGACATGCTCTTCGCCTACCCGGTCAATCCGCTGATCGAGGCCGCAGCCGCCGAGGACATCCGCACGGTCATCGTGCGCCAGGAGCGCGTGGGCCTGCACATGGCCGATGCCTATTCGCGGGTGTCGTCGGGTGACCGCATCGGCGTGTTCTGCATGCAGCACGGGCCCGGCGCCGAGAACGCCTTTGGCGGCGTGGCGCAGGCCTACTCCGAGTCGGTGCCCATCCTGGTGGTGCCGGCGGGCTATGCGCGGCGACTGGCGCATCACTACCCCAACTTCAACGCGGTGCAGAACATGCGCCACATCACCAAGTGGGCCGAGCCGCTGACGATGGGCAAGGCTGCGCCCGAGGTGCTGCGGCGCGCGTTCTCGCAGCTGCGCAACGGCCGGCCCGGGCCGGTGCTGATCGAGGTGCCGGTGGATGTGTTCGGCGAGGAGGTGCCCGACGACTGGGTGCATGTGCCAGCGCTGCGCGCGCGCACCGGGCCCGACCCGGCCGATGTGGGCAGGGCCGCGGCGGTGCTGGCCGCCGCGCAGCGCCCGGTGATCTACGCCGGCCAGGGCGTGCACTACGCGAAGGCCTGGCCGCAGCTGCGCGCGCTGGCCGAAGCCTGGAACATCCCGGTGACCACCTCGATCGAGGGCAAGAGCGCCTTCCCGGAAGACCATCCGCTGTCGCTGGGCAGCGGCGGGCGCGCCAACCCGCGGCCGGTGAAGGCCTTCCTGGCCGAGGCCGATGTCATCCTGGGCGTGGGCTGCAGCTTCGCGCAGACGCCGTTCGGCGTGACCATGCCCGAGGGCAAGACCGTCATTCATGCCACGCTCGACCCCATGGACCTGAACAAGGACCTGCCGGTGCAACATGCGCTGATCGGTGATGCGGCGCTGGCGCTGGACGCGCTGATCGCCGCGATGACCGGTCTGGACCGCGCTCCGGCGAGGGCGCGCGCCGGGCTGCCGGCGCGCATCGCCGCGCTCAAGGCCGAGTGGCTGGCCGAGTGGCTGCCTCGCCTGAACGCGCGGACTACGCCGATCAACCCCTACCGCGTGGTCTGGGAGCTCGACCGGCTGGTGGACAAGGCGCGCACGATCATCACCCACGACGCCGGCAGCCCGCGCGACCAGACCACGCCCTTCTGGAGCGCCACCGCGCCGCTGAGCTACCTGGGCTGGGG
>NZ_CEXFHW010000174.1:0-8014 GCF_982640115.1 Quisquiliibacterium sp.
GGTTGCTGCTCATGACCTGCGGGCCGGGCTGGATGTTGTGGATCATCATGGCCGCGACCATCAGCGCCAGCACCGGGGTGGTCGGGATGCCCAGGGTGAGCATCGGGATGAACGAGGTCTGCGCACCGGCGTTGTTGGCGGCCTCGGGACCGGCCACACCCTCGATCGCGCCCTTGCCGAACTCCTCCGGGTGCTTGGAGAGCTTCTTCTCCATGGCGTAGGTGGAGAACGAGGCCAGCACCGCGCCGCCGCCGGGCAGGATGCCCAGGATGGAGCCCAGGGTGGTGCCACGCAGGATGGGGAAGATCGCGCGCTTGAACTCGGCACCGGTGGGCAGCATCTTGCCCACCTTGCTGGTGAAGACCTCGCGGTTCTCGCGCTGCTCGAGGTTCAGGATGATCTCGGCGAAGCCGAACATGCCCATGGCCACCACGGCAAACTCGATGCCGTCGGAGAGCTCGGGCACATCGAAGGAGAAGCGCGCCACGCCGGAGTTCACATCGGTGCCGATCATGCCCAGCAGCAGGCCCAGCACCACCATGGCCAGTGCCTTCCAGATGGAGCCGTTGGCGAGCACCACCGCCGCGATCAGGCCCAGCACCATCAGCGCGAAGTATTCCGCCGGGCCGAACTTGAAGGCGATCTCGGCCAGCGGCGGCGCGAAGGCAGCCAGCAGGAAGGTGGCCACGGTGCCTGCGAAGAAGGAACCGATGGCGGCGATGGACAGGGCCGCGCCGGCCCGGCCGCGCCTGACCATCTGGTAGCCATCGAGCGTGGTCACCACCGATGAGGACTCGCCCGGCAGGTTGACCAGGATGGCCGTTGTGGAGCCGCCATACTGCGCCCCGTAGTAGATGCCCGCCAGCATGATGAGCGCCGAGGTCGGGTCGGTCATCTTGTAGGTGGCCGGCAGCAGCATGGCGATCGTGGCCAGCGGGCCGATGCCGGGCAGCACGCCGATCAGGGTGCCGAGCAGCACCCCCACGAAGCAGTAGAAGAGATTGTCGACCGTGGCCGCGGTGGCGAAGCCGATGGCCAGATTGCCGAGAAGTTGGTCCATGGTGGTGGGTCCTGGGGCGCTTTACTTGGTCATGAACTTGGGCAGCAGCGGGAACTGCAGCTCAAGCCCCTTGACGAACACGAGGTAGGACATCACCAGCAGCACCGCCGCCGAGATGAGGGCGTCACGAAGACGAAACTCGAAGCTGGCCGTGGAGGCCACCACCACCAGCACCACCAGGGCCACGACGATGCCGAGCTGGGGCAGGAGGGTGGCAAAGAGCGCCACCGATACCAGCACCAGGATCAGCTCGCGCCAGCCGACCTTGGCCACGCGGGCATGCTTGGCCTTGGAACCGAACGCACCGGCGGCGATCACCAGGCCCAGCAGCGTGCACAGGCCGCCCAGCATGGTGGGGAAGTAGCCGGGGCCCATCTTGGCGGCCGAGCCCAGCTGGTACTGCTGGGACAGCGCCATGAACAGCAGGCCGAAGCCCGCGAACATGATGCCCGCCCACAGGTCGTGGTGGTTGCGAAGCTGCATGCTGTGTCTCTCCTGGTTATGCGGGACAGCGATTCGTGCCACCGCCCATCGCTGGCGCGAAGGATAGCCGGAACCTCGGCCCGGGCCAACCCTGGGCATCCCGCTTCGCGATGGCGCCCGCTTTCGGTGCCGTCAGGGCGCGATCAGGTGGCGTCGCTCCCGTGCGAAGCGGGTGATGCCGGCCCGGTCGAGGTATTCGAGCACCTCGATGGTCAGGTTGCGGCCGATGCCGCTGGCATCCCGGTAGGCCGCGGCATCGAAGCCGCCGTCAGGCGACGCCGCTGCCAGCGATCGGGCGATGGCCGCGAGAGCGGTCAGCGCCTCGGGGGCGAAGAAGCGGTTGGGTGCCACCGCCAGCACATGGCCCAGCGCGCTCATGCGGCGCAGGAAGCTCAGCAGGTCGGCGCGCTCCTGCCCGAGGGCGGCGGCGAGTTCGCCCACGATCGGCGGGCGCAGCAGGCTGGCGCGCAGCATCGGCATCACCCGCGCCAGCAGGGCGGCATCGGCCTCGGCCAGCCGGGCTTCGTGGCCGGGCAGGCGCAGGCTGGCGCCCTCGCGCACCACCGCGCCGGCGGCGACCTGCGCGGCCAGAGCCGCGCGCGCCACCTGCCGGGCCTGATCGCGGCCCACTGGCCAGGCGCCGGTCAGGGACCTCTGCTCGTCGAGCATCGCGTCGAGCAGTTCGCGCTCGATCGGGCCGATGCGCGCCGGCTCGGTGTCGTGCTGGCGGGCAAGGCAGCGCGTGACCGAGGTCTGCCAGGCCTGCCAGCGCGCCGGGTCGATCGCCAGCGCCGGCCGAAGGCCTGCGGGACGGGCGGCCTGGCCGGCGTCGAGCATCGCCACCAGGGTCTCGGGCAGCAGATTCCAGGCCTGGGCGAAGGACTCCACGGACAGGCCCGCCGGGCTGGTCTGCAGCAGCGCCTGCAGGGAGCTTGCGGCATCGGGCAGGCCCCAGCCGGACAGCAGCAGGCGGCGCTCGGGTCGGCTGCGGCCCCGGGCGGGGGCGAAAGGATCGACCACTTCACCGCCGCCCAGGGTGCGGGCGGCGGCCGGGTCGCGCAGCACGAGGCGGTCGCCGCGCAGCGCCGACACCGGCCGGGCGAGGATCAGCTGGGCCAGGCGCTGCGGCCCGGCCCGCGCCTCGTCCTCGTCGAGCCAGGCAAGCTGACAGCCCACGGCATCGGCGCCGAGATGGACCTGAAGCTGCGCACCCCGGCGTACCGACCCGCCGCCCTCATTCGGCAGCAGCCGCAGGAGGACATCGAGGCGCTGCGTGGGCGCGTGCAGCGCGGGCGCCAGCAACCACTGGCCGCGACCGGCCTGCTCGGGCTGCAGCCCGCCGCCGGCCAGATTGATCGCGCAGCGCTGGCCCTGCCGGGCCTCGCTTGCCGGGGCGCCCTGCGCATGGATGCCGCGCACCCGCCCTTCGCGGCCGAGCGGCGAGATCACGAGGCTGTCGCCGGGCAGGGCGCGGCCGCTGAGCACCGTGCCGGTGAGCACCAGACCCGCGCCGGCGACGCTGAAGGCGCGGTCGATGGCCAGGCGGAAATGACCCTGCGGCTGATCGGGTGAGGCCGCGGCGGCGGCCTCGGCCAGGTGCGCGCGCAGCGCGGCCAGCCCCTCGCCGGTGGGTGTGCTCACCGGGAACACCGGTGCGTCGGCCCAGGGGCTGCCGGCGAGCAGGCCGTGCACCTGCGCCCGGGCCTGCGCCATCTGCTCGGGCGCCACCCGGTCGATCTTGGTCAGGGCCACGGCGAGCGCCCGCGCGCCGGTCAGGCCCAGGATGGCGAGGTGCTCGCGGGTCTGGGGCATGGGGCCGTCATCGGCGGCCACCACCAGCAGGGCGAGATCGACCCGGCTCACGCCGGCGAGCATGTTGCGCAGGAAGCGCTCGTGGCCGGGCACATCGATGAAGCCGACCGGCTCGCCGCCGCCCAGCGGCGCATAGGCAAAGCCCAGGTCGATGGTGAGGCCGCGGCGCTTCTCTTCAGCCAGGCGGTCGGTGTCCACGCCGGTGAGGGCGCGCACCAGGCTGGTCTTGCCGTGGTCGACATGGCCGGCGGTGGCGATGATCATGGGCGGTCACGGTAGCGCATGGCGGGCCGCGCCGTCGGCGCGGGGGTTTCGGTAGAATGGCCGATTCCTTGCAGATCAATGAATTGCCCCGCATGAACTCGGCCGAAATTCGCGAGAAGTTCCTGAAGTTCTTCGAGTCGCGCGATCACACCATCGTGGCCTCGAGCCCTCTGGTGCCCGCCAACGACCCCACCCTGCTGTTCACCAACAGCGGCATGGTGCAGTTCAAGGATGTCTTTCTCGGCAAGGAGCAGCGGCCCTATCGCCGCGCCACCACCGCGCAGCGCAGCGTGCGCGCCGGCGGCAAGCACAACGATCTCGAGAATGTCGGCTACACCGCCCGGCACCACACCTTCTTCGAGATGCTGGGCAACTTCTCCTTCGGCGACTACTTCAAGCGCGATGCCATCCGCCATGCCTGGGATCTGCTCACCGGCGTCTACGCGCTGCCGGCCGAGCGCCTGTGGGTGACGGTCTACGCCGAAGACGACGAGGCCTACCGCATCTGGGCCGACGAGATCGGCGTGCCCGCCGAGCGCATCGTGCGCATCGGCGACAACAAGGGCGCGCGCTACGCGTCGGACAACTTCTGGCAGATGGCCGACACCGGCCCCTGCGGCCCCTGCACCGAGATCTTCTACGACCACGGGCCCGAGGTCGCCGGCGGCCCGCCCGGCAGCCCCGAGCAGGACGGCGACCGCTACATCGAGATCTGGAACCTGGTGTTCATGCAGTTCGAGCGCGACGCCGCGGGCACGCTCACGCCGCTGCCGCGGCCCTGCGTCGACACCGGCATGGGCCTGGAGCGTCTGGCGGCCGTGCTGCAGCATGTGCACAGCAACTACGAGATCGACCTCTTCCAGGCGCTGATCCGCGCCGCCGCCCGCGAGACCGGGGTGAGCGATCTCTCGCTGCCCTCGCTGCGGGTGATCGCCGACCACATCCGCGCCTGCGCCTTCCTGATCGTTGACGGCGTCATCCCGGGCAACGAGGGTCGCGGCTATGTGCTGCGCCGGATCATCCGCCGCGCGCTGCGGCACGGCCACAAGCTCGGCCAGACCCGGCCTTTCTTCCATCGCCTGGTGGCCGACCTCGACCAGCAGATGGGCGAGGCCTACCCCGAGCTGCGCGCTGCGGGCGCGCGGGTGGCCGAGGTGCTGCTGCAGGAAGAGCAGCGCTTCGGTGAAACCCTCGAGCACGGCATGGGCATCCTCGAGGCCGCGCTGGCTGGCGGCACTCGTCTGCTCGACGGCGAGACCGCCTTCAAGCTCTACGACACCTACGGCTTCCCGCTCGACCTCACGGCCGATGTCTGCCGCGAGCGCGATGTGACGGTTGACGAGGCCGGCTTCGAGGCCGCCATGCAGCGCCAGCGCGAGCAGGCCCGCGCGGCGGGCAAGTTCCGCATGGGCGAGAGCCTGAGCTACGAGGGCGCGCTCACCCGTTTCGTGGGTTACGAGCATCTCGGCCATGCCGGGCGGGTCACCGCGCTTTATGTGGGCGGCGCGTCGGTGCCGGTGCTCGGCGCCGGCCAGGATGCGGTGGTGGTGCTCGACACCACGCCCTTCTACGCCGAGTCGGGCGGCCAGGTGGGCGATGCCGGCGAGATCACCGCGGGGGCGGCCCGCTTCCTCGTGGCCGACACCCAGAAGGTGCAGGCCGATGTCTTTGGCCACCACGGCCGTCTGGCCAGTGGCGAACTGCGGGTGGGCGATGCCGTTCAGTCGGCGGTCGATCTCGCCCGGCGCTCGGCCACGGTGCGCAACCACTCCGCCACCCACCTCATGCACAAGGCGCTGCGCGAGGTGCTCGGCGACCATGTCCAGCAGAAGGGCTCGCTGGTCGACCCCGACAAGACCCGTTTCGACTTCAGCCACCACGCGCCGATGTCGGCCGAGGAACTGCGCCGCGTCGAGGCCATCGTCAACCGCGAGGTGCTGGCCAATGCGGCCACCCGGGCGCAGGTCATGGCCTTCGACGACGCGGTGCGCGGCGGCGCCATGGCGCTGTTCGGCGAGAAGTACGGCGACAGCGTGCGGGTGCTCGACATCGGCAGCTCGCGCGAGCTCTGCGGCGGCACCCATGTGCAGCGCACCGGCGACATCGGTCTGTTCAAGATCGTGGCCGAATCCGGCGTGGCGGCAGGCGTGCGGCGGGTCGAGGCGGTCACCGGCGAGAACGCGCTCGTCTGGGCCCAGCACACCGCCGGCCTGCTCGGCGAGGCGGCCGCGGCGCTCAAGGCCACCCCGGCCGAGATCTCGGCGCGCATCGCGCAGATGCTCGACCAGGCCCGCGGCCTGGAGCGCGAGCTTGCCCGGCTGAAGTCGCGGCTTGCGGCCTCCCAGGGCGATGACCTGGCTGCCCGTGCGGTCGAGGTCGGCGGCATCCGGGTGCTCGCCGCCAGCCTCGAGGGGGCCGATCCCAAGACCCTGCGCGAAACCATGGACAAGCTCAAGGACAAGCTCAAGACCGCGGCGGTGGTGCTGGCCGCGGTCGACGGCGCCAAGGTCAGCCTGATCGCCGGCGTCACTGCCGATGCCACCGCCCGGGTCAAGGCGGGCGATCTCGTCAACTTCGTCGCCCGTCAGGTGGGCGGCAAGGGCGGTGGCCGGCCCGACATGGCACAGGCCGGCGGCACCGACCCCGCGGCGCTGCCGCAGGCCCTGGCCGGCGTGGCCGCCTGGGTGGCCGGACAGGTGGGCGCCTGAAGCGCACCGGGGCCCGCATGAGCCTGGCGGGCCCGTCCGGCACCGATCATCCGCCGCGGCTGTGGCCGGTGATCTGCCTGGGTGTCATCGGCCACACCGCCTTCAGCGCCAGCCGCATGACGGTGTCGCTCGCGGCCATCTCGCTGCAGGCCTCGGCCTTCGTCGTCGGGCTGCTGCTGTCGCTCTATGCGCTGCTGCCCATGCTGCTGTCGGTGTCAGCCGGCCGCTGGATCGACCGGGGGGGCACCCGCGTGCCGATGCTGCTCGGCTCGGCGGTGGTTGCGGTGGGCTTCGTGCTGCCCGCCATCTGGCTGAGCCTGCCGGCGCTCTTTCTCAACAGCCTGCTGGTGGGCACCGGCTTCATGTTCTTTCACATGGCCGTGCAGAAGCTCACCGGCGATCTTGGCGAGGGCGCCCAGCGCATGCGCCACTTCGGCCATCTCGCGGTGGGCTACTCGGTCTCGGCCTTCTGCGGGCCGGTGCTCGCCGGGCTGCTGATCGACCGCTGGGGCGCCGGCTCGTCCTTCGGCGCCTCCTTCGCTGCCTCCACGCTCCTGATCGCGGCGGCCTTTGCGCTGCTGCGCTGGCGCTGGACCTTCTCCGGCCAGGCCTCGCGGGTGGCGCCGGCGCAGGCACGACGCGGCCGGCTGCTCGACCTGCTCGCCTCGCGGCCGTTGCGGCTGCTGTTCCTGTCGGTGGTGGTCACCTCCACCGTCTGGGACGTGCACATGTTCCTCACGCCCATCCAGGGCAGCCGCATCGGCCTGAGCGCGAGCCAGATCGGCGCGGTGCTCGGCGCCTTCTCGGCGGCCACCTTCACCGTGCGGCTTTCCCTGCCGCTGATCTCGCGCCGGCTGCGCGAGTGGCAGCTGATCGGTGTGGCCCAGCTGGTGGCCGCTGCCGTGTTCCTGGTGTTCCCGCTGGTCACGAGTTTCTGGGGCCTGATGGGGCTGTCCTTCCTGCTCGGGCTGGGGCTGGGCGTGGGCCAGCCGGCGGTGATGTCGCTCCTGCACGAGGTCAGCCCGGCGGGCCGGGTGGGCGAGGCGGTGGGCCTGCGCATGAGCCTGGTCAACGGCACGCAGGTGGTGCTGCCCACGCTGTTCGGCGTGGTGGGCACGCTGCTGGCCAGCGTGATGGGTGGCGCGCTCGCCTATGCGCCGCTCTTCTGGTGCGTGTCCGTCGGTGCCGTGGCCGGTGGCCTCACCGCGCTTCGGCAGCGCACGCAGCGCGGCGATCCGGTCGACCCGCCCGCCGCCAGCGGCTAGACTGTCGGGTTTCCCGCCCGGTAGCGCACGACCGGCCTTCGGCCCCGAGGCCTTGCGTGTCTCGTCGTGTATGCGCCACCGGCACCCGTCCTTCCTGGAACCCTGTCATGAGCACCACCGCCCCTTCGCCCTCGGCCGACAAGGAAGTCGATGCCCGCGGCCTGAACTGCCCGCTGCCCATCCTGCGCGCCAAGAAGGCGCTGACCGACCTCACCAGCGGCCAGGTGCTGCGGGTGATCTCCACCGACCCCGGCTCGCAGCGCGACTTCACCGCCTTCGCGCGCCAGACCGGCAATGAACTGGTTGCGGTCGAGCAGGGCGACCGTGAATGGTCCTTCTACCTTCGCCGTCGTTGAGGAGCGCGCCATGACGGTCCAGTTCGACTTCAGCGGCCGCACGGCGCTGGTCACCGGTGGCGTATC
>NZ_CEXFHW010000175.1:0-7961 GCF_982640115.1 Quisquiliibacterium sp.
GGCATGGCCGACGACGAGGAGCGGATGAAGCGCAGCGGGTTGGCCTCGATCACCGCACGGTTGTTCGCCGCGCGGCTGAGGATGGTCTGGTGCATGGTGGGCACGGCCGTGTACCAGGTGGGCCGCGACTCCTCCATCCAGGCGAAGAATTTCAGCGCATTGAAGCCCGGCGTGCAGCACACCTGGCCGCCGGCCGACAGCGGCGCGAGGATGCCGGCGATCAGGCCATGGATGTGGAAGAGCGGCATGATGTTCAGGCCGCGGTCTTCGGCGGTGAGCGACAGGAAGCCACGGATGTTGCGTGCCGAGGCGCAGACATTGCGCTGGGTGAGCGGCACGATCTTCGGGCGCGAGGTGGTGCCCGAGGTGTGCAGCACCAGCGCCACATCGTCGGGCTGCGCCATGCCGGGCTGGGCCGGGGTGCCGGCCGGACCGGCCGCGAGGCTGAACGCGCCGGCGCCTGCTTCGCGCCGCGGCTGCAGCTCGATGATGCGCACGCCGAGCTTGCGCGCCACCTCCACCGCGGGCGAGGTGCTGCCGGCCTCCACGATCAGGCCGCGCGCGTTCAGGTCCGAGAGGTAGAACTCGAACTCGTCGGCGCGATACGCCGGATTGAGCGGCGCCGAGGCCGCGCCAGCCGCCACCGAGATGAAGGCGGTGGCCATCTCGGGGCCGTTGTTGAGCACGATCGCCACGCGATCGCCACGGCCGATGCCCATGGCATTGAGCGCGGCCACGGTGTCATGCACCTGGGCGCGCAGCGCCGCGAAGCTCAGACCCGCGACCCCGGGCGCGGTGAGGGCGATGGCATCGTCGGCGCCTGCCGACATCAGTTCCACGAGGGTGCTTGCTTGCGGCATCTGGAAATCCCCGACTAATTGGCCAAACCTTTGATTCTACGGGGAGGCCTTGCCAGTACCATCCGCGTCCGACGATACCGATCAACTTCCAGCCAAAGTTTCAAATGCTAAAACAATCAACGCTCTTCCCTGCGGCTGTCTCCCTTGGCCTGCAACGCGCTGCGAGAGGGCTGGCGCTCGCAGCCGGTCTTGCGGTTTCATTGAACGCAACAGCAGCCTGGGAACCCACCAAGCCGGTGGAGTTCGTGGTGCCGGCCGGCACCGGGGGCGGTGCCGACCAGATGGCGCGCTTCCTGCAAGGCGTCATCAGCAAGCACTCCCTCATGAAGCAGCCGCTGGTCGTGGTCAACAAGGCGGGCGGCGCCGGGGCCGAGGGCTTCCTCGAGGTCAAGTCGGCCAAGGGCGATCCGCACAAGATCGTCATCACCCTGTCCAACCTGTTCACCACGCCCCTGGGCACCGGCGTGCCGTTCAACTGGAAGGACATGACCCCGGTGTCGATGCTCGCGCTCGACCAGTTCGTGCTGTGGGTCAATGCCGAGTCGCCCTACAAGACCGCCCGCGAATACCTCGACGCGGTCAAGGCCGCCCCCCCGGCCACCTTCAAGATGGCCGGGACCGGTTCGCGCCAGGAAGACCAGATCATCACGGTCGCGCTCGAGAAGGTCGCCGGCCGCAAGTTCATCTATGTGCCCTTCAAGGGCGGCGGCGATGTGGCGGTGCAGCTGGTGGGCAAGCATGTCAACTCCACCGTGAACAACCCGATCGAGGCAGTGGCCCACTGGCGTGCCGGCAAGCTGCGCCCGTTGTGCGTGCTCGACGACGAGCGCATGCCCTTCAAGGCCAAGGTCACCGACACCCAGTCGTGGAACGACATCGTCTCCTGCAAGGAGGCCGGCGTCGATGTCGATTACCTGATGCTGCGCGGCATCTTCATGCCCCCGGGCGTCACGCCCGAGCAGGTCAACTTCTACATCGACCTGTTCCGCAAGGTGCGCGCCACCCCCGACTGGAAGGAGTTCGTCGAGAAGGGTGCGTTCAAGGACAGTTTCATGACCGGCAAGGAGTTCAACGACTGGCTGGTCAAGGCCGAGGCGCTCCACAAGGGCCTGATGCAGGAAGCCGGCTTCCTGGCCAAGTAGACCCGAGAGCGGAGCGCCACCATGTCCCATCCCACGGGGGATGAAACCCCCTCACGCCTGCGGCACACGCAGGTCGAGCTGATCACCTCGCTGTTCTTCCTGGCGGTTGGGGTGGTGGTCGCGGTGGACAGCCACCGCATCGGCGCGGGCTGGGCCGACGACGGGCCGCAGGCCGGCTACTTCCCTTTCTACATCGGCCTGGCGCTGGCAGCCGCCGCGATGGTCGGCGTGGTCGATGCGCTTCGTGCCGGCATCGGCGCCGGCGAGGCCTTCGCCAGCCGCGAGCAGCTCGGCCGGGTGGCCCAGGTGTTCGTGCCCACGGCGATCTATGTCGCGGCCATCTATGGCGTGGGCATCTACGTCTCCTCGGCGCTGTTCATCGGCTATTTCATGCGCCGCCATGGCCGCTTCGGCTGGCCGCTCACGGGCGCGGTCTCGGTGGGCGTGCCGCTGCTGCTGTTCATGCTCTTCGAGCGCTGGTTCCTGGTGTCCCTGCCCAAGGGCCCGATCGAACGACTGCTGGGGTTCTGAGCCATGGAAGACCTCGGCAACCTGATGCACGGCTTCTCGGTCGCGCTGTCGCTGCAGAACTTCGGATTCATGCTGCTGGGCATCGTGCTGGGCGTGCTGATCGGCGTGCTGCCCGGCCTGGGCGGCGCCAACGGCGTGGCGATCCTGCTGCCGCTCACCTTCACCATGCCGCCGGCCAGCGCGATCATCATGCTCTCGTGCATCTACTGGGGCGCGCTGTTCGGCGGGGCGATCACCTCGATCCTGTTCAACATCCCGGGCGAACCCTGGTCGGTGGCCACCACCTTCGACGGCTATCCGCTTGCCCAGCAGGGCCGCGCCGGCGAGGCGCTGACCGCCGCCTTCACCTCGTCGTTCTTCGGCGCGCTGCTCTCGGTGCTGATGGTCACCTTCCTGGCGCCGGTGGTGGCGAAGTTCGCGCTGAAGTTCGGCCCGGCGGAGTTCTTCGCGGTGCAGTTCCTCACCTTCTGCAGCTTCGTGGGCATGAGCGGCAACAAGGCCTACAAGACCATCGCGGCCATGATGCTCGGCTTCGCGCTGGGTGCGGTGGGCATGGACACCGTCACCGGCCAGTTGCGCCTCACCTTCGGCCAGCAGGAGCTGCTGCGCGGCTTCGACTTCCTGGTGGCGGTGATCGGCCTGTTCGGCGTGGGCGAGATCCTGGTCACCATGGAGGAAGGCCTCGCCTTCAAGGGCGGCCGATCGGGCATCAACGCCCGCGTGGTGCTCGAGACCTGGAAGCAGCTGCCGCGCTACTGGGCCACCGCCATCCGCGGCACCCTGATCGGCTGCTGGATGGGCATCACCCCGGGCGGGGCCACCCCGGCCTCGTTCATGAGCTATGGCATGGCCAAGCGCTTCTCGCCCAACGGCGCGCGCTTCGGCAAGGGCGAGCTCGAGGGCGTGGTCGCGCCCGAGACTGCTGCCCACGCCGCCGGCACCAGCGCGCTGCTGCCCATGCTCACGCTGGGCATCCCCGGCTCGCCCACCGCCGCGGTGCTGCTCGGTGGCCTGCTGATCTGGGGCCTGCAACCCGGCCCCTTGCTCTTCGTCGAGCAGAAGGACTTCGTCTGGGGCCTGATCGCCAGCATGTATCTCGGCAATGTGGTCGGCCTGCTGGTGGTGCTCACCACCGTGCCGTGGTGGGCGGCCATCCTGCGGGTGCCCTTCGCGATCATCGCGCCGGTCATCCTGGTGATCTGCGCGATCGGCGCCTACACCGTGCACAACGCGCTCTTCGATGTGGTGCTGATGCTGGTCTTCGGCGTGCTCGGCTACCTCTTCAAGAAGCTCGGCTATCCGCTGGCGCCGCTGGTGCTGGCGCTGGTGCTCGGTGACATGGCCGAGTCGAGCTTCCGGCAGGCGATGCTGCTCTCGCAGGGCAGCCTGTCGGTGTTCTGGGCCAACGGTCTGGTCGGTTCGCTGATGTCGCTGGGCCTGGCCATGCTGTTCTGGCAGCCACTGAACCGCATCGCCGGGGCGCTGCGCGGCCGGCCGGCCGCGGCGGGCTGAGGCCGGCCCGTCACCGCGGGCTGCGCCCGCGCCGCGCTAGAGCGGCTGGACTTCCAGCCGCCCGTTCTGCGCCGCGAGCGTGGCGGCGAGCAGCGACGCGCAGGCATGGATAGCGTCGATGCGCGGCGTCTCGATGCCGGTGATGCGGGCGAGCTCCACCACGCTGCCCAGCAGGGCGTCGAGCTCCAGTGCACGGCCGCGCTCCACATCCTGCAGCATCGAGGTCTTGTGCTCGCCCACCGCCTCGGCGCCGGCGATGCGCTTGTCCACCGACACCCGCATGCGCGCGCCGAGCTTCTCGGCCACGGCCTGCGCCTCGCGCATCATGCCCGCGGCGAGCTCACGGGTGAGCGGAAAGCGGCAGATGCCGGCCAGCGTGGCGTGCGTGAGCGCGCTCACCGGATTGAAGGTGAGATTGCCCCAGAGCTTGAGCCAGATCTCGCCGCGCAGATCGGTGGAGACCGGCGACTTGAACCCGGCGCGGATCATCGCCTCTGACAGGCGCACGGCGCGCTCGGAGCGGCTGTTGTCGGGCTCGCCCAGCGAGAAGCGGTTGCCCTCGATCACCTTGACCACGCCCGGCGCCACCAGCTCGCTCGCCGGGTAGACCACCGAGCCGATGATGCGCTCGTTCTCGATGCTGGCGGCGATCACGCCCCGCGGATCGACCGCCGTGACCGCGCGCCCGTCGTACTCGCCGCCCAGCCGATGGAAGTACCACCACGGAATGCCGTTCTGCATGGTCACCACCGCCGTGTCGGGCCCGAACAGCGCGCGCATGTCGGGGGCCACCTGCTCGACCTGATGGGCCTTGAGGGTGAGCAGCACATAGTCCTGCGGGCCGGCCTCGGCCATCGACTGCACCGCCCGGATCGGACGCGCCACCCGCTCGGTGCCATCTTCCTCGATCAGGCGGATGCCGTCGGCGCGCAAGGCCGCGAGGTTGGCGCCGCGAGCCACGAAGGTGACATCCTCGCCGGCCAGCGCCAGCCGCGCCCCGAGGTAGCCGCCGATCGCGCCGGCCCCCACGATGGTGATCTTCATCTCACACGCTCAGAAAGAGTGATGCGGCCACGGGCCGCCGTACAGGCGGCCGCGGCCTGGTATTCGTTGGACAGGGTGCCAATGCCCTCGATGCTCACCTCGACCAGCTGGCCGGGCCGCATCGGCAGCACGCCCAGCGAGGTGCCGCAGGAGATCACATCACCAGGCTCCAGCGTCATCTCCCGCGACAGGCGCGCGACAATCTGCGCCGGCTTGAAGATCATGTCGGCCACCGGATAGTTCTGACGCTCGCGGCCACCCACCAGGGTGCGCACCGTGAGCGAGAGCGGGTCGAGCCCGGTGGCAATCACCGGACCGAAAGGCCCGAAGCCATCAAAGCTCTTGGCCCGCGTCCATTGCGCGAAGGCCGGGTCGCGGTTGATCAGTTCGAGCGCGGTCACGTCATTGACGCAGGTGTAGCCCAGGATGTGGTTGGCGGCCTGCGCTTCGTCGACATCACGGCAGCGCCGGCCGATCACCACGCCGAGCTCGCCCTCGAAGACCACGCGGCCGTCGTAGGCCGTGGCCGCCGGCGCGGGGATCGGCGCGCGATGCGCCGACAGCGCGCTGGCCGCCTTGATCACCCAGAGCGGCTCGGCCGGAATGGCCTGACCCTGCTTGGCAGCCGCGGCGTGGAAGTTGTTCCACAGGCAGATGAACTTGCCGGGCTCGCAGGGCGCGAGCCAGTGCACCGCGTCGGCCGCGAGCACCTGGCCGGTGGGCCGGGGCGAATCGAAGATCGAGCCCTCGTGAACCACGACCCGGTCGCCGTCGAGCTGGCCCAGGGCGGGGCGACCATCGAGCAGGAAACGCATCCAGAGCATGGCGGGGGCATCGTCCGTGAGAAAGCGCCGGATGGTAGCACCGCCCCCCGCGCCGGCCGGCAGCGTCCGAGAAGCGCGCTCGGACGCGTGACGGAGCTCAGTAGCCGTTGAGCCGCGCCAGCCGGTCGCCGTGGAAGGCGGCGTCGCCGAAGAGTTCCTGCAGCACCTTGATGCGCTTCATGAACAGGCCCTGGTCGAAGGCATCGGTCATGCCCATGCCGCCATGCATCTGCACGCCCTCCTGGGCCGCCAGGCCAGCCGCCTGGCAGGCCTTGGCCTTGGCCACCGACACCCAGCGCGCCGCCTCGTCGCCGCCGGCCGCGGCCGCCTGCAGGCCACGCATGACCGCGGCCCGGGCAAGTTCGAGATCGGTGTAGAGGATGGAAGCGCGGTGCTGCAGCGCCTGGAACTCGCCGATGGTGCGACCGAACTGCTTGCGATCACGCAGGTAGGCCACGGTGCGCGAGAAGGTCTCGTCGCCGGCGCCGAGCAGTTCGGCGGCCAGCACCGCGCGGCCCGCTTCGAGCACAGCCGCCAACACCTGCGCGCCACGGGCCGGACCGACCAGCACCTGCGCCGCCGGCACCGACACGGCATCGAGTCGCACCCGCGCGGCGTTGTGGGCATCGACCATCACGGTGCGCTCGACCGCAACGCCGGCCTGGGCGGGATCGACCAGCAGCAGCACCGTGCCCTGCGGCGCGGTGGCCGCGACGATCAGCCAGTGGGCCACATGGCCATCGACCACGAAGGTCTTGGCGCCCTGCAGGGTGTAGCCATCACCGGCCGGCGTGGCTGCACAGGCGAGCGCCGCCGGCCGATGACGCGGCCCCTCGTCGACGGCCAGCGCGAACAGCCGCTCGCCGGCGGCCAGCGCCGACAGGTGTCCGGCCATGGCGTCGGGTCGGTCGGCACTGGCCAGGGCGGTCGCACCCAGCACCGAGGTGGCGAAGAAGGGCGAGGGCATCAGGCTGCGCCCGATGGCCTCCATGATGATGCCGGCCTCGACCAGGCCCAGGCCGAGACCGCCGTGGGCCTCGGCGACCAGCACGCCCGAGAAGCCCATGCTGGCGAATTCCTTCCAGAGGGCGCGGTCGAAACCGTCGGGATCGCGGCTGTCGCGCAGCCGACGCAGATGGGCCACCGGCGCGCGCTCGCCGATGAAGCTGCGCGCCGAGTCGTGCAGCATGCGCTGCGATTCATCCAGGGTGAGTGCCATGGGGTTTCCGTTCAGATAGCGGGGCCGCGCCGGACTCAGGCGCCGGGCAGCGCCAGGATGCGCTTGGAGACGATGTTGAGCTGGACCTCGCTGGTCCCGCCCTCGATGGAGTTGGCCTTGGTACGCAGCCAGCCGCGCGCCAGCGCGCCGTCATCGGAGCGCTCGCTCTCCCACTCGAGCGCATCGCTGCCGGCAGCCTGCATCGCCAGCTCGAAGCGACGCTTGTTGAGCTCGGAGCCGTAGTACTTGAGCACCGACGAGAAGGCCGGGTCGGCCTGCCCCTGCCGGGCAAGGTCACCGTGGCGCTCGAGCATCAGGCCGAAGGCGGCCTCGTCGACCTCGAAGGCGGCAAGGCTGGCACGCAGCAGCGGATCGGCGAGCCGCCCCTCGGCGTCGCGGCCGGCGGCGGCCAGCGCGGTCTGGGGCAGCGGCCGGCCGGCGCTGCGCGTGCCCATGCCGCTGATCGATTCGCGCTCATGCGTGAGCAGGTACTTGGCGATCTCCCAGCCGCGGTTGATCTCGCCCACCAGGTTGCGGCGCGGCACCTGGACATTGTCGAAGAAGGTCTCGCAGAACGGCGACTTGCCCGAAATCAGGAGGATGGGGCGCGTGGTGACGCCCGGCGAGGCCATGTCGAAGAGCAGGAAGCTGATGCCGTCATGCTTCTTCGCGGCGAAGTCGGTGCGCACCAGGCAGAAGATCCAGTCGGCCTTGTCGGCGTAGGAAGTCCAGATCTTCTGGCCGTTGACCATGAAGTGGTCGCCCTGCAGATCGGCGCGGGTGGCGAGCGAGGCAAGGTCGGAGCCGGCATTGGGCTCGGAGTAGCCCT